>JAGLUD010000216.1 GCA_023134935.1 Paracoccaceae bacterium
TGTTCTTCTACAACAACTTCTTCGGGCACGACGTGGCCGAATGGTTCTCGGTTGCGGTTTACAACAACCATGACACCAACACCGTGCTGCATGATGCGCATGATGTTGCCAACTGGGTTAAAGTTTCGCCATTCATTGCGATGGTGCTTGGGTTCTTGGTTTCGTATTACTTCTACATCGTGAACCCCGCATTCCCGAAAGCTTTGGCTGTTCGAAACCCTGGCCTTTACCAGTTCTTGCTCAACAAATGGTACTTTGACGAGGTGTATGACTTCTTGTTCGTGAACCCCGCTAAACGCCTTGGGCACTTCCTTTGGAGGAAGCTCGACGGTTCGGTTATTGACGGCACCATCAACGGTATCGCCATGGGCTTCATCCCATTCCTGACACGCGCGGCAAGTAAAGCGCAATCAGGGTATCTGTTCCACTATGCATTCGCGATGATCCTTGGGGTCGTTGGCCTAATTACATGGTTCGCCATTTTCGGAGGGGCGCACTAATATGGATAACCTTCTTTCCATCGTCACTTTCCTGCCGCTGTTCGGCGCGATTGTCTTGATGTTCTTCCTTCGCGGCGACGACGAAATGGCCGTAAAAAACGCCAAACTTCTCGCACTGTTTGCTACCGGTGCGACGTTCATTGCGTCGCTATTCATCTTGCAGCAATTCGACCCTTCAAACACCAAGTTCCAGATGGTTGAAGAGGCTGCGTGGCTAGGTGGCCTGACCTATAAAATGGGTGTTGATGGCATCAGCATTCTGTTCGTGATGCTTACAACCTTCATGATGCCGATTGTTATCGGCGCCAGCTGGAAAGTAGATCACCGCGTCAAGGAATACATGATTGCGTTTTTGCTACTGGAAACATTGATGATTGGCGTGTTCCTTTCGCTGGACCTAGTGCTGTTTTATGTATTCTTCGAGGCTGGTTTGATCCCGATGTTCCTGATTATCGGGATCTGGGGCGGGAAAGAGAAGATTTACGCGGCGTTCAAATTTTTCCTATATACGCTTCTAGGCTCGGTCCTGATGCTGATCGCAATGATCGCGATGTGGTATGACGCAGGCACGACTGACATCGTAAAACTTCTGAACCACGAGTTCTCGTCTGGCACTATTTCAGTCCTTGGCTTCCAAATTGTCGGCGGTGCGCAAACATTAATGTGGCTGGCTTTCTTCGCTTCCTTCGCTGTGAAGATGCCAATGTGGCCGGTTCATACCTGGCTTCCTGACGCACACGTTCAAGCACCAACGGCGGGTTCTGTGGTTCTGGCCGCAATACTGATCAAGATGGGCGGCTACGGCTTCCTACGGTTCAGTTTGCCAATGTTCCCTGTAGCGTCCGACATCATGCAGAACTTTGTGTTCTTCTTGTCTGTTGCCGCGATTATCTTAACCTCACTGATTGCGCTGGCACAGACGGATATGAAAAAGCTGATTGCCTATTCCTCCGTTGCGCACATGGGGTTCGTCACGATGGGTATCTTCACGTTCAACCAACAGGGCGTTGACGGCGCTATCTTCCAGATGATTAGCCACGGCTTCATCTCTGGTGCCTTGTTCTTGTCGGTTGGCATTGTTTACGACCGGATGCATACGCGTGACATCGAAGCGTACGGCGGCCTTGCCGTGCGTATGCCAGTCTATGCTTTGATTTTCATGCTGTTCACTATGGCTAACGTTGGTCTTCCAGGCACTTCCGGCTTTATTGGCGAATTCCTAACGCTGGTTGCTGTCTTCAAGGTTAACACTTGGGTAGCGTTTGGTGCTACTTTCGGCGTGATCCTGTCGGCCGCTTACGCACTTTATCTGTACCGCCGCGTAGTATTCGGAGACTTAATTAAGGAAAGCTTAAAGGGCATCACTGATATGGATGCCCGAGAGAAGCTGGTCATTGCACCGCTGGTTCTATTCACGTTGCTGCTGGGTATTTATCCAGCACTTGTGCTGGACATCATCGGGCCCTCGGTCGAGGCGCTGGTGCATAATTTTGAAACTGTTGTTGGCGCGCCTATAACCGCCGCTTCAAGCCACTGATCGGGTGAAGATATGTTAAGCAACGATATTTCCGTAATCCTCCCCGAACTGCTGCTGGCGGTTTACGCGATGGCCGCCCTGATGTTTGGCGTCTGGTCCAAAAAACAAGAGGCCGTGTCTGGCCTGATCCTATGGCTAACGGCGCTTATCTTCGTTGGTGTCGGACTCTGGATAGGTATGGCACCTGCAGGCACCAAAACGGCGTTTAATGAAGCATTCGTTAACGACGGTTTTGCGCGGTTCGCTAAGGTGGTTATTTTGTGGGGGGCAGCGTCAATTCTGTTCCTGTCGAAAGATTACCTACAAAAAAACAGCCTGTTGAAATACGAATTTCCTGTACTGATCACTATGGCAACCATCGGTATGATGATCATGGTATCGGCCGGCGATTTGTTGTCGCTTTATATGGGGTTGGAGCTTCAATCCCTGTCGCTATACGTGATCGCCGCGTTCCGGCGCGATAGCCTGCGTTCGACTGAGGCGGGTCTGAAATACTTCGTGCTCGGCGCGTTGTCGTCCGGCTTGCTTCTCTACGGGGCCTCACTGGTTTACGGATATACGGGTACGACTGTGTTTAGCCAAATCACAACAGTGGTTGCTGACGAGGGTATGTCGCTCGGTCTGCTGTTCGGAATGGTATTCCTGGTCACCGGGATGGCGTTCAAGGTTTCGGCCGCGCCGTTCCACATGTGGACACCTGACGTTTATGAGGGCTCTCCGACACCGGTAACTGGTTTCTTTGCCACGGCACCGAAGATGGCTGCTGCGGGTATGATGGCACGACTGCTGCACGACGCATTTGGTAACGCTATTGCCGATTGGCAACAGATCTTGATCTTCTTGTCATTCGCATCCGTATTCCTGGGTTCCATTGCCGCTATTGGACAGACAGACATCAAACGTCTGATGGCTTACTCCTCCATTGCGCATATGGGTTTTGCATTGATGGGACTGGCTGCTGGTTCCCAAGAAGGTGTACAGGCGTTGCTAATCTATATGGCGATTTACGTAACAACCAACGTCGGCGTTTTCGCGTTCATCCTGAATATGGAACGTGACGGCCAAGCCATCACCGACATCAAATCGCTTAGCATGTATTCCCGCGTAGCCCCTGCACGTGCAGGTGCACTGGCGGTTCTGATGTTTAGTCTTGCAGGTCTGCCGCCGCTGGTTGGTTTCTTTGCCAAGTTCTATGTGCTGACTGCGGCCGTAAATGCCGGACTAACATGGTTGGCGATTGCTGGCGTGATTGCGTCGGTGATTGGTGCATATTATTATCTGCGGATCGTGTTCCTGATGTACTTCGGTGAAGCTGGCGAGGCTTTGAACGGCAAGATGTCAGCGCTACACTGGGTCTTCCTGGGTGGTTCTTCTGCCGCAATGGTTCTAGGTATCGTCAACATGTTTGGCGTCGAAACCATTGCAGGACTGGCCGCCGCGACGCTGCTTAACTAGGTGTCTGTTTGGCCCGAAGGCGTTGGTCGAGAGGTTTTTCAAACTCTCGACAGTACCAACGCAGAGGCTATTCGCCGTGCTTCCAGTGGTGAACGCGGCCCGATGTGGTTCTTGACGCTTGAACAAACCCAAAGCCGAGCGCGGCGTGGCCGACCATGGGATACTGGCGAAGGAAATTTTGCCGCGTCCCTATTGATCCGCCCAGAAGGTGGGCCTGAAAAGGCCGCGCTACGATCCTTTCTAGCGGCTCTCGCCCTTCGCGAAGCTTTAGTCGAAGTTTGCGGTCGCGAGGAGCTTTTTTCCCTTAAGTGGCCAAACGATGTTCTGCTGAATGGCCGCAAGCTGGCTGGCATATTGCTGGAGAGCGGGACAGACTCGTCAGGTTCGTATCTGTGCATCGGGATCGGCGTTAACCTTGCTAACGAACCGGATCCATCATTCATCGAAGAAGGGGCGTTTGCGCCAATAAGCTTGCGATCAGTTATTGGCAGCAAAATCGCGCCCGAGGCGTTCCTTACACCGCTGGCCGCTGCCTTTGCGCGTTGGGAAATACAGTTTCAGCAATACGGCTTTACGCCCATTCGCAACGAATGGCTGAACCACGCCACGCATCTCGGGGAAGTTATCACCGCAAAGTTAATGGGGCGAACCGAGGTCGGAACATTCGAAACAGTGGACGAGTCGGGGGCAATTGTCTTAAAAACCCCGAAAGGTTTGTTGCATCTACCCGCAGCAGAAATATATTTCGGGATGGAGGGCTAAATGCTCCTTGCGATTGATGTTGGAAATACGAACGCCGTTTTCGCGCTTCATGATGGCGGTGAATTCGTTGCCGAATGGCGGTGCTCTTCGGATTACCGCCGCACCGGTGATGAATATTTCGTCTGGCTAAGAATGCTGATGGATCACGGCGGCGTCAAAGGTACCATCAACGAAGTCATCATCTGCTCGACTGTTCCGCGCGTAGTTTTCAACCTTCGGGTCCTTGCCGACAGGTATTTCAACTGCCGCCCCATCGTGGTTCGCCGTAACGAGGTGGAGCTTGGCGTGCCGGTTCGCGTCGACGCACACACGGGTGTCGGCCCAGACCGCCTTGCAAATACAGTTGCTGCATACGACCTTTATGGCGGGAACGTTATCGTTGTGGATTTCGGAACCGCCACAAACTTCGATGTGGTCGGCCATGATGGCGCTTATGAGGGAGGCATAATTGCCCCAGGCGTCAACCTGTCGTTACGTGCTATGCACGAAGTTGCGGCTGCCCTGCCGCATATTGATGTTAGCAAGCCCAATAAGGTTATTGGTACAGATACCGTCGGTTGTATGCAGTCTGGTATTTACTGGGGTTACATTTCGTTGATCGAGGGCCTATGTAAGCGCATAGCCGATGAACACGGCAATAAGATGAAAGTCGTAGGAACCGGTGGATTGTCCACCCTTTTCGCGCAGGACTGCAAAGCCCTTGAAATTATTAATACAGATTTGACGATCCACGGGCTCGTGTTGATCGCAGAATTAAATAGAGAGAAGAACTAAATGAGTAAAAAAGATCGTTTGATCTACCTTCCCCTTGGTGGGGCTGGTGAAATCGGGATGAACATGTATCTGTACGGATACGGCCCCAAAGACAATGAACGCTACATTCTGGTGGATGTCGGCGTAGCTTTCCCCGACATGGACAGCACGCCCGGCGTGGATCTGATCATGGCGGATGCGTCGTACATCATCGCGCGGGCGGATCGCCTTGACGGGGTGATTATCACGCACGCGCACGAGGATCACATTGGAGCCGTCGGCCTGTTGTATCCACAACTTCAGGCGCCGATATACGCGCGCAAGTTTACCGCTGCGATTGCGACGAACAAGATGGAACGGGCAGGGCAGAACCCTGACATGGTGCATGTGGTGCCTGTTTGGCCTGCGCAAGTTGATATTGGGCCATTCAAAGTCGGATTCATGCCTATCTCGCATTCCATTCCGGAGGCTTCCGGTCTTGTGATCGACACGCCTGCGGGGCGCGTTGTGCATTCGGGTGACTTCAAAACCGACCCGACTCCGCTGGTTGGCGAACCGTTTGACCCAAAAATGATGGCAAATATCGCCAAGGATGGCGTTAAGGCGCTGATTTGTGATTCCACCAACGTGTTTTCCAAAGGCGTTGGACGTTCCGAAGCGGACATATCCAAGGACATCCATGCGTTGATGAAGACGGCCAAAGGTATGGTATTTGCAACGACCTTTGGTTCCAACGTTGCGAGGCTGAAAACGCTTGCACAAGCCGCAACTGATGAAGGACGCTCGGTTGTTGTTGTTGGGCGCGCGATGGACACGATGATCAAGACGTCGTTCGCGACGGGTGTTCTAGAAAATTTCCCACCGATCGTAGAACTTGAGGATGCTGGCAACATACCTCGTAGCCAGATGTTTGTGTTGGCCACCGGTTCGCAAGGCGAACGGCGGGCAGCGACGGCTGGATTGGCACGGGGTAAATACCGTGGCTTGGAACTGAAAGACGGGGATACGTTCCTGTTTTCATCCAAAACCATTCCGGGTAATGAAAATTCTGTGGCTTACATTCTTAACCAGATGTCGGAAAAAGGCGTGACGGTTATTGATGATAGCGATGGCCGATATCACGTTTCTGGCCACGCCAACCGTCCAGATCTGGAACAGATGCATGCGCTGATGAAGGCTGATGTGGTTATTCCGATGCACGGACAATATCGCCACCTTCGCGAACATGCAGAACTTGTGCAGTCGCACGGGAACAAGGCCGCAATTGTACCTAACGGGACGATGATTGATCTGACCAACAAGCCAAAGGTTGTTGACCACATTGAAACGGGCCGCACTTATCTTGACGGCAATCAGTTGATCGGTGCGCTTGACGGGATTGTACGTGAACGTATCCAAATGGCCCTACGTGGTCATGTGGTTGTGTCGCTGGTGCTTGAAGAAGACGGATCGATGATCGACGGAGTTTGGGTGGAAACTATCGGCTTGCCGAATGACCCACGCGTATCCGGTGGGATTGACGGGCAACTTGAAGAGGCGATCGACAAGGCTTTGGCCACGGCCAGCCGCAAGACACTGAACAGTGACGAGGGTGTCGAGACGCTTGTTGGCCGGACTTCCAACCGTATCTGCAAAGACATCGTTGGGAAAAAGCCGGTATGTACGGTTTTAATTAACCGGCTGGTAGCCGAGTAAACCAACCTAGAACGAAAAAGGGCCTCGCGATTAATGCGAGGCCCTTTTTGTTTCTACCGTTAAGCTTTTATTCAGCTTTGGGTTCGTCCGCAGGAGTCTCCTCGGCGACAGGTTCTTCTTTTTTCTTTGTCACCCGACGCTTCCGAGGTTTCTTGGCAGGCTTTTCTTCGATGGCTTCGTCGGCCACTGCTTCGTTGACAACAGCTTCTTCGGCCACAGGTGCCTCGGATTTCTGTTCCGCCACTTCCGTAGTCTCTTCGACCGTCTTCTTAGGTGCACGACGACGGCGAGGCTTTTTGGGCGCCTCTTCAACGGGTGTTTCGACAGCAACCACTTCTACAATTGCCTCAACAGCCTCTTCAACAACTTCAGGTGTTTCTTCTTCAACCTCTTTAGCTGTCGCGGCTGCTTGCAGGGCACGTAGATCGCGTGTCATGAAGGCTGGTACGTGATCACCCATACCGATTACGGATGGTCCGTTATCGCGACCACGACCGCGTCCACGTTGTGGGCGGCGGTTGTTGTCTGAACGGTTGTTATCAGAGCGATTATTATCCGACCGTTTGTTGTTCTCGCGCGGTGCGGGCTTTGATGGCTCGGTTTTGGCGGGCTGCACCGGTTTTTCTTCAGGCGCCTCTACGAGTTTGGGCTTGTCAGCTTCTTTTTGGGGTCTGCTTCGTTTAGCCGGCTTCTCTTCCGCTTTCGGCGCACTTGCCTCGTTTTTCAACGGGTTGTCCATGCGAGGAACATCCTTCTTCACCAACGCTTCAATGCTGGCGAGGTACTTTTCCTCGAACGGTAAACAAAGTGTAATTGCTTTACCTTCACGACCAGCACGACCTGTACGTCCGATGCGGTGGACGTAATCCTCGGAATGGATAGGAACGTCGAAGTTGAACACATGGCTTACATTTGGAATATCGAGTCCACGAGCGGCCACGTCAGATGCCACAAGCAATCTTAGTTCCCCGTCGCGGAAGCCATTCAGGATTTTCATCCGCAAAGACTGATCGAGATCACCGTGCAACGCTGCGGCATCCAAATCATGCTTCTTTAAGGATTTGGCGACAATATCAACATCACGCTTACGATTGCAGAAAATGATGGCGTTTGTCAGGCTATCACCCTCAGCACTGATAATAGCTCGCAGAATGTCACGCTTATCTTTCGGTCCACTATCCTTACGCGACGGCTTGTGCATACAAACTGCCTGCGTGATTGTCTCGGAGGTGGTCGCTTGGCGCGCTACTTCAACCCTCACAGGGTTATGTAGGAATTCCTGCGTAATGCGCGTAATTTCTGGTGCCATAGTGGCCGAGAAGAACAGCGTTTGACGTGTGAAAGGTGTCAGTTTAAAGATGCGCTCGATGTCAGGAATGAACCCCATATCCAGCATACGGTCAGCTTCATCGACAACCATGATTTGAACGCCGTTAAGCATCAATTTAC
>JAGLUD010000217.1 GCA_023134935.1 Paracoccaceae bacterium
CCGGATCGAATTTGGACCTTTGTAAGATCAAGGAATTTCATAGTTCTACCTATTTTTCGCCAATTGCGGTTTCATGTTCGCGATACATCATAGCAAGTGTTTCCTCAAGCTGTACCGGTTGAAGTTTGATGTTTCAGCCATTCATGGCGAAATATTTCGTAATCTGTCGCTTCGACTTCACAATCCCGCGCTTTGCAATAACCAACGGATTGCCCAACCACAGTAAACCCGTTCTTAAGCAAGACCGCCGCCGAGGCCGGATTATCGTTCCATGTTCCAGCCTTAACTATTTCCCACTTATGAACGCTGAACGCTTCTTTCAACTTTTGCCCTACGGCCCATGTTGCAATGCCGCGTCCCCAGAACGTTTTGGCCAACATATAACCCAGCCCACCCCGAACACCGCCAATGGTCCCAGCAAGTTGCCCGTTGCACTCGATAACCGAGACCAAACCTGCTTGTGCCTCTGGTGTATTCATACGCATGCGGGTGAATACCGGATCAGATGGATAAGGCCAGCTTGCGACCATTTTCACAACGTCGTAGTCCGAATTAAGCGCATGAAACGCCTCGAAATCATCATCACGTAAATTCCTTAAGCGAAGGTTATCCATCGCCAAAATCCAGTGAATAATTCCACGATGGCACCATGCCGCCACGCGGAATGGAGTGGGTTTCGCTGTCCCCGCAATACTCGAACCCTTCCTTGATCAAAACGCGAGCCGAGCCTTGGTTGCCTTGATGCACACCGGCATCCAGCCCTTTGAAACCTGCTGTACGGGCATGTTTGATCACCGCCTCAAGCGCCTCGGGTGTGAACCCTGCGCCCCAGAACTGTGGTGCCAGCCAATAGCCGATATTGCCACGACCCGTGTCTTTCGGCGAGATCGAGATAACTCCGATCAACTCGTTGTTCAGCTCCATCACCCAGATGATTTCGTCCGTATCCACTTTGCGCGAGTATTCGATATACGCCTCCGCCGCGCCCACAGGATATGGGTGTGGCACGACAGCAAGGTTCATCGCCACACGTTCATCGCCAACATAAAGGGCGATCAGGCCCGCGTCGCTGTCCTGCAAAGGGCGCAAGTTCAGGCGCTCGGTTTCAATAATTGTCGAAGTGCGTTGAATACCCATCTCAACCCTCTTTCATCAAAACAAGTAGCACACTAACGACGGTCAACCCTGCCAACACCCACATCAGATACTTCTCGGACTTCTTCCCCGCCATCCGCGCCGCAATGGCCTGCCCACCAAGTGTCCACAATGGGTGTAGCACCAATTGTACCGACATCAGCGACAGTGCAATCGCCAGCGTTGCGGTGAAGGTGTTTGTCCCCTCGGCAACGAAACTGGTGAAACCGACAGTGACCATCGCCCATGCTTTTGGGTTTAGCGGGTGCACGATCAGGCCAGCAAATAAACCCGGTACTTTGGTTTCTTTGGTCTGGCTAATGCGGCTGCCCGCAATGCGCCACGCCAACCAGAGGATATAGGCAACGGACGCCCATTTTAGGACTGCGAATGCCATTGGCACGCGGTCTGCTAATTCCATCAAACCAAATCCAATCGGCCAGATGATCAGTTGTTTGCCCAGTAATACACCCGCAACAAAGGGTAACGCACGGCGTAAGCCAAAACGTGCCCCTGCCGACAGCAGAACCATATTCGCCGGTCCGGGCGTTCCAACCATCGCTGCTGCGAAAATCAGGAAACCAAATACTTCGACACCCATTGTTGCCTCCGTAACATAGAAAAAGGGCCCGGTGTTTCCACCGAGCCCTCATAAATTATATCATGCCGAGGGTTCGGCTTATTCTGCGGCCTCAGCTACCGGAAGAACGGAAATAAAGGTACGACCCTTAAAGCCTTTCTTAAAGGAAACATTGCCTTCTTGGACTGCGAAGATCGTGTGATCTTTGCCCATGCCAACGCCAGTGCCCGGATACCATTTAGTACCGCGCTGACGACAGATGATGTTACCAGAAATTACCAGCTCGCCGCCGTATTTTTTGATACCAAGACGACGTCCAGCGGAGTCGCGACCGTTGCGGGTTGAGCCGCCTGCTTTTTTATGTGCCATGTCGTTCTCTCCTTATTTCGCGTCTGCGACGAGTGTTCTCGCCTGTTCGATCCAGCCTTCACGCTCGATACGGCCTTTGAACGAAAGCTTCTCGCCGAATGATTCAACGTCAGCATCGTTCCAGACAGCAATCTGTGCGAAAGTGGTGATACCTTCAGCGTGCAGTTTCTTCTCTAGTGCAGGGCCTACGCCGGAAAGCACTTTAAGATCGTCCGCACCAGCAGCAGCTTTAGGGGCCGCTTTAGGTTTAGCCGCAGGCTTCGCAGCCGCTTTAGGCTTCGGAGCAGCTTTAGC
>JAGLUD010000218.1 GCA_023134935.1 Paracoccaceae bacterium
TCGACCGTGAAAATCATCTATATCCACGTACCTGCGGCAACGTTGGCGATCAACGCGTGGGGGCTGATGTTTGTGGCCTCGCTGGTCTGGTTGATCCGACGGCATCATGTTTCGGCACTGGTTGCACGGGCTGCAGCCCCTGTGGGCATGACGTTGACTCTGATCGCTCTGGTTACCGGCGCGATTTGGGGGGAACCTATGTGGGGAACCTATTGGGAATGGGACCCGCGTTTGACTTCGTTCTTGGTGCTGTTCGTCTTTTATCTGGGCTACATGGCGCTTTGGGAGGCAATCGACGAGCCTGACAAGGCAGCCGATCTAACGTCCGTGTTGGCCATGGTGGGAACAGTGTTTGCGGTGATCTCCCGCTATGCAGTGAATTTCTGGAATCAGGGTTTGCATCAGGGCGCGTCCTTATCGCTGGATAAAGAAGAGCATGTCTCGGACGTCTATTACCAGCCGTTATTGCTGGCGATGGCAGGGTTCTTTTTCTTGTTCATGGCGCTGGTATTCCTGCGCACCCGCACCGAAATCCGCGCACGCCGCATTAAAGCGTTACAATTGCAGGAGGCGAACTGATGCCTGATCTTGGTAAATACGGCGAAACTATCCTGACGGCCTACGCCGCGACGATTATCTTGGTGGCCGCGATTGTGGTGCTGTCGATTGTTCGCGCCCGCAAGGTTAAGAAGCAATTGGCCGAGTTGGAGGCACGCCGTAATGGCTAAGATAAGCCCATACGTCGCGATCCCTCCGATCATGTTTCTGGGGCTGGCTGGTCTGTTCTACTTCGGCTTGAGCCGCGAGGACGCCAACAACCTGCCCAGCACCATGGTTGGGCGTGATGCGCCTGCGTTTCTGAAAATCACCGAGCTGCGCGACGACCCTGCCCCCACGATTGACGATCTGACAGTCGACGGCATTAAATTCGTTAACTTTTGGGCCAGTTGGTGTGGCCCGTGCCGCGCGGAACATCCGCTGCTAGAGGCTATGGCCGACGACGGAGCGAACCTGATTGGCATCAACTATAAAGACTCAGCCAGCAATGCATTGGGGTTCCTTGCCGAACTTGGCGATCCGTTCACTAAAATCGGCGCGGATACCACTGGCCGCACTGGGCTGGAGTGGGGTGTTTACGGTGTGCCGGAAACCTTCGTGATCGATGGCAACGGCAAGGTTTTGTATCGCCATGCGGGGCCGCTGACACAACGCATCATGGATGAACGCGTTTTGCCCGCGATTGCAGCGGCTTCGCAATAACATGACCCGCTCGGTTCTTTTCGTTTGTCTGGGGAACATTTGCCGCTCCCCTACAGCCGAAGCAGTGTTTCGCAGCTTGGCCGAGGGGCGCGGGCTGCATATCGATAGTGCGGGAACATCTGGCTGGCATGACGGCGGTCGATCCGACCCACGCGCGAGTGCCGAGGCACAGCGGAGGGGTTATGACATGTCCCCGATCCGCTCGCGTAAGGTGACGGCGGCGGATTTTGATACGTTTGATCTGATTATCGCGATGGATTTCGAGAATTTGCGGGATTTGCAGAGCATCCAACCCGCTGGCTCCAATGCCCGCGTTGAGCTGTTCTTGCCGTTTGCGCCGGAGTTGAACCGAGACGAGGTTCCTGATCCGTATTACGAAGACAACTTTTCGGCGGTTTTCGATATGATCGAGGCGGCTAGTAGAGCTTTGCTAACAACCATTTAACCCCGAAAAACCACCCAAAATCATAACACCCCGCCCGGCCTGCCGGGCAGCGCCCGATCCGCCCCC
>JAGLUD010000219.1 GCA_023134935.1 Paracoccaceae bacterium
CACATTTGACAATATTAAAGCCTCGACTTGATTGTCGGGGCTTTTTACGTTTTGGTCTTATTTTAGACCGTTGTTGTTGGCATACTGTGCCCATAATCAATTAATGAGTAATTATGAAAAAGCTTAATAGTCATAGAATTGGGGTGGATTCAGGCCTCGCGCACGGGTTTTCCGATTTTGCCGACGATGGTGAGATGTGGGCTGGACAAGGTAAACGTGTGCGCAGTGTGGAGGTCGAGTTCAGCGAGGCGTTCTTGAGCCCGCCTGCCGTGCATCTGGGATTTGCGATGTGGGACATTTCAAATGCCGCGAATACGCGCGTTGAACTTGCCGCGGAAAACATCACGGCAACAGGGTTCACGGCCATATTTCAGACATGGGGCGACACGAAAGTCGCCCGCTTGCGAGCCAACTGGATGGCGATTGGGGAAGTCGAAGACGAAGAAGTCTGGGACGTTTAGTCTTCCGGATAGTACGCTTCGTAGATAGGCCCCAAAGTTTTATTCTTGAATAGCGACGAGACCGACGTGCCGTTTGCAATGTTCAACATTGCTTGCGCGAAGATTGGCGCGGTGGGTACGTAGCGAATTTTCTTGGAGGCCTTAACTTTCGGTGTGGCTTGAATGGAATCGGTCACAACGAGAGACTTTAGCGAAGACGCGTCGACACGCTCGACCGCCGGGCCGGAAAGGACACCGTGAGTGATATAGGCATGCACCTCTTTGGCGCCTTTTTCCTTAAGCAGATCAGCAGCTTTACATAGTGTGCCTGCGGTATCGACAATATCATCAACGATTATGCAAATTCGGTCGGTCACATCACCGATAACGGTCATTTCAGCGATTTCACCTGGTGCGCCGCGACGTTTATCAACGATTGCCAGACCCGCGTCGATGCGTTTCGCGAGTTCGCGAGCGCGGGCAACGCCGCCAACGTCTGGGGAAACTACTGTGACGTCTTTGAGATCTTTGAAGTGGTGCTTAACATCTAGCGCAAACACTGGCGCGGCATAGAGGTTGTCCACAGGGATATCAAAAAACCCTTGAATCTGCGTTGCGTGCAAATCAAGGGTCAGAATACGTTCGATGCCAGCTTCGGCGATAAGATTAGCGACCAGCTTGGCGGAAATTGGCGTGCGGGCCTTGGTACGTCGATCTTGGCGGGCATATCCGAAATAGGGAATAACGGCCGTGATGCGCCGAGCTGAGGAACGGCGAAGCGCGTCGGTGATGATCAAAAGTTCCATCAGGTTATCGTTCGTCGGGTTCGACGTCGACTGAATGATGAACATATCTTCACCACGGATATTTTCGTAAACTTCGACCCAAATTTCGCTGTCGTTGAAACGCTCGATGCGGGCATCTGAAAGTTCAACAGGAAGGCCTTGGTGGATAGTCATGCGTTTCGCGATGGCTTTGGCCAAAGGAATATTCGCGTTACCGGAAATAAGTTTGGGTGGGTTCGAAGTGCTCATGTGATGGACCTTTTCATGGGCTGTAGGAATCACTGATCGTGGCTTGAGTGGGGTGTAGCAAAACCGCTCGCACTTGCAAAGCCTGTAGGGTAGGACTGAGGGGATTAATTTGGAGGGACCCATGGCAGTCGAGATTATTGCAGGACGAAAAACAGGTGTTAGATATGCAGGTGAAGGCGATCCCGCGGTCTTGCTGCACTGCTCGCTTGGGCATTCAGGTGCTTGGAATGGCGTTATGGCTGGGCTGTCTGACCGACTAGCAATGGTGGCACTTGATCTGCCAGGGCATGGTGCGACTGAATTTGATCCGGCTTTGG
>JAGLUD010000022.1 GCA_023134935.1 Paracoccaceae bacterium
CCGCAACTCCCGCGAAGCGCGACTATTTTGGTTCTTGCCGAAAATGCATAGCTGGCGAAGCCAATGGCATTGGGATCCTCGGAAACTGCCATCGTCAATTGTCTGTTGTCTTCAAACTGGCTGGCGTTTGGTGCAATGATTTTGCCTGCGGGCTGCATTACTGCTTCTATGAAGCGCTTCGTCAAGTTCGACGTGCTATCCAACGTTTTAACGGATATCGCGGCATCTACGCCGCCAACCTCGTTCCAGTTAGAAATTTGGCCAGAAAATATCCGAGCAATCTGGTCCAGAGTTAGTGCATCGACAGGATTGTTATGCGAAGTCACGATTGCCACACCGTCCAATGCGACCAGATTATTCTGGGTTGCTTGCATGGGGTTACTCGCGGCCAAGTTTGATGGCGAAGTATTCTCGAAGGTTAGGTTGTTGGAAATTATTCCTAAAGCTGCCGACTTGCTGATCAGTGCCTCAAATGCCATTTCCGTTCCGTTTGAAAGGATAGAAATATCGACAAACGTTTCATCTATGTTGCTCTCGAGGGTAAAGGTTGTTTCCAGCGGGTTGTCATCCAGTAACTCGATCGGATTCATGTCTTTAACTAGAGCGAAATATTCCACTAAACTGGGCATCAATCCTGTACCAAATACGTTTGAGCCAGCAATGGTGAATTTGGTCTCATCCAGCGATGCAGGACAATCGCCGCTAGTACAGGTCACCATGCTTGCGTCGATTTCGACTTCCCCTAGGTTCCCCTTAATCGTGTAGAGCAAGCCATCAAACGAAATTAATTCACCCGATATGGACATGCTTTTATCGTGGGACTGTAATGTAACAACACCAGCACTTGCTGTGTTCAATGCAAATACGGACATGGCTACTGCATAAATCAGCCGACTAACTCTACCGTTAACGTGCATCTAATTTTCCTTTTAACGCCTATATGTGGGTGCCCGGACAATTTAATGGCCGGGCACAAGTTCGATTTAGTTTGCGTATGGATCGCGATCACGGATCCAGATTTCGACACGACGGTTTGTACTCCGACCTGTCGCTGTCTCGTTACAGTCAGCTGGTGAAATTTCACCAAAGCCCATTGATACGATGTCGATGTCGGCAACACGATCACCCGCAAACCCTTTGATTACGTTAACGATGTGCGACGCACGTGTCTCGGATAGAGACTGGTTTGCGCTGAATGGGCCACGATCATCTGTGTATCCAACTACGGCAATTTGCGAGCCAGCCGGCAGTGGTTCAAGGAAGGTTATCAGACGCTCAAGATCTCGTTGGGCTTTACTATCAAGTGCAGTAGAACCTGACGCGAAGCGGAAAGTGGTCGACAGGCGATCCCAATCCATCATCTCGATCAACAGCTGGCGCATCAGTGTTACTTCGAACTGATCCGTTGTGTTGTGAATAAGCGCACCCATCCGGTCACTTCCAGCGTCCTGAGGCTGACGATCAACGCCAAGGTTGATGAACCCTGATTTAGCCACAAGACCATCTGCAGCTTCGGTCGTTACGAAATCCAGGAATTCCTGAGCACGATCGGAAGTTGCGTCGCCGCGGTTATAAACATACAGGCGGCGTTGCAACGGGTATTCTTCCGTTTTGGCCGAGAACGCATCAGGGCGTGTGTTAATCCCACATTCACTGATAAGGCTCAGACTTTTCGCACCACGCTGGAATGCGTAACCAGCATAACCGATACCGGCTGGATCGTTAACGATCGAACGGGACATCTCGATGTGGTTGTTAACAAAGTTGGCGTCCGACTTGGTGTGCATGTCACGCGGGTGAAGAACACGGTCCGAGAACGTCGTTTCAGTACCTGACTCTTCAGGGAACGAATACACATTAATCGCCATGTCCGCACCGCCAACATCTTTCCAGTTGGTGATTGTACCGGCAAAAACCCCGGCGAGCTGGTCAATCGTAAGCGCGTTAACCGGATTACTTTCTTCGACAAGTACAAGAAGCGAGTCAACTGCGATCACACGCTCCTGCTTAAGATCGATCATGCTGCCAGCGCCAGCACTGCGAAGTGCCCGTGCTTCGTCGCGGTTGATGCGACGGTCGGCCATGCCAATTTCGGCAGTGCCTTCAATAAGGTTCACAAAAGCATCTTTGGAGTCAGATGATTGCACCAGAATGGATGCGAAAGGTTCGCCGTACCCTTGGTCGGCGATTAGTGTGGCGACTTTAACGGAAGAGTCAGCTGTAGTTACGATGTCTGCCTCCGCATTAATCACTCCGGCAAAACCCTCGAGTAGCAACGGCATCAGCTCGTCGCCAATTGTGTTTGCACCGCTAATACTGAAATCAACTTCAGCGAGGTCAATACTTAGCTCCGGGCAGGCATCGCCTGCACAACTAACGCGTTCCGCACTTAGTCGCATATTTCCGAGCGCAGTTTTGATAGTGTAAAACCCGTCCTCGAACGACATCAACTCGCCCCGGATTGTTGTCGAGCCGTCGTTTGTTTCCAGAATTACGTCTTGTGCAATCGCTGGCTGTGCAACTAGGGCCGACATCGCAATTGCGGCCGCGGCAAACATTCGTTTCGTTAATACACTGTTCATTCGATTTTCCTTCGTCATTTCATTAGCTCCTTAAATATTAGTTGTCGCTGTACATATGTACGGCTTCGTTCATCGCATCTTGCAGAAGGTTACTTTTCATGGCGATAAACGAAATCTGCTCAACTGTGGGGTCTGCGCCAGCAATCACAGATAAGAAAACCTCGTTCATGCCGCCCCAAATTTCGGCAACAATTTCGAGTTGGGCTGTGATCTCGTCAGTTGGAGGGGGGGCAATGCCCATCTCTGGAAGTCCATGGTGAATGGCGTTCAACGATAACGTAAATATGTTTTGTGTTTCCTGTAGATCGACGCGTTCTTCGGCGGCTTTATACCCGGTCGAAATAAAGCAGAAATCTTTTGCCGCTCGTTGCGCCAACATCCGCTGGCGCCCGAAGATATTCAGGGTGATTGCCGTGGCCATATTAAGGGTGTTGGGATTGGCATAGGTTTGCTCGATCAAGGAGACAGCACGGTTGCTGTAGTTCAGTAACTCTAGGTCGTGGGTATCGACATATTCCTCGTCCTCTTTTGATACCACACCTGTAGCTATTATGTGCACCGTTTTTTCGTCAAACGGCCCCCAAAGTTCGGCAACCTTATGGAGTTCGTCGAGGGTTCTTCGATCATGCTCAGGTTCGAGATGAAACTCGCCGCCGCCCTCAATTAGTATGTTGAGAGTGTCGCTGAAGAGCTCGTGGTCATTTGCAAGCATGTCCAGATGCATTTCAACTTCCTCACCGTGGTGAATGAAGCAAATCGATTTGGCTATTCGTTGCGTCAACATCCTTTGGCGGCCGGCAATGTCTATCCGGTGTCGCCCGGCGTGAGTTTCATCTGCGGCTTCTTGTGCGACGGACGAAATTGGGCTGATTGCTGGCAGCACTATTGCCAGCACGCTCAATGCATGTCCGAATTTTGATATTGCGAATGTTTTCACTTATTAGTTCCTCCAATTGTGAATGTTATGCCCAAAGCAATATGGCCTCAGGTGAACTCCGGTATTCGACAACAAAGTGGGGGGGGGACCCTACTCCCTCCCCCCACTCGCGGCGGCGTATCAATGACTGCTGTACATCTGTACGGCTTTGTTCATCTCTTCCTGAAGCAGAACGCTTTCAAACGCGATGAACGTAATTTGCTCGTCGGTGGGCGCGGCTCCGTTGATCACCGCAAGGAACACTTCATCCATGTCGTGCCAGATTTTGGCAACAATGCCGAGCTGGGCTGCGATTTCTTCGGTCGGTGGCGGGGCAATACCCATTTCCGGAAGGCCAAATTGGATAGCATCAAGTGAAATGGAAAACATGCCTTGTGTTTCATCTAGATCAGCACGCTGTTTGTCGGGATGGAGACCGGTCGCAACGTAGCAGAGATCTTTGGCTGAACGTTGTGCCAACATCCGCTGGCGCCCGAATATATTCAGGGTGATCGCCGTGGCCATATTCAGGGTATTGGGGTTGGCATAGTTCTGCTCGATTAGCGAAACTGCATGGTTACTGTCTTCAAGAAGTTCGAGGTCGTGCGTATCGACGAATTCCTCGTCTTCATCAGACACCACACCTGTCTCTACTGCACGGGTGATGATTTCACTTAGTGGTGCCCAATGCTTGGCTACATGCCCAAGCTCTTCAACGGTTCGACGGTCGGTTTCCGGTGCCAGATTATGCTCGCCACCGCCGTTAAGCAGTATGTCGAGTGTGTCGCTAAAAAGGTGATAATCGCCCTCAAGCATTTCGAGGTGCATGTCAACTTCATGGCCTTCGTGGACGTAGCAGACCGCCTTTGCCATGCGCTGGGTCAGCATCCGTTGGCGCCCAGCGATGTTTATCCGGTATCGACCCTCGTCAAACTCCGCTCTCGCCTCTTGTGCAATGGTGATAGATGGAATGAATACAGATGCTGCGATTAAAGCTGCGAGCACAAGCCCCAAATAATTGGTGACTTTCTTAGACAGAGTTTTCACAATAGGTTCCTAACCTCAGTTCAGATGCGTTCTTGGTCAAAAGACGTATGAACTTTCGTTCTCCACGCCGTCCTTAATTCCAATTGCCCACACCATTAGGAACCGCCAAATCTATGGCTATTTAACCTCTTCAAATTGTTAAGATAATTTGATCAATTTGTTTGGAAAAAACACAAAACCGTGTTTTTACTTTCACAAATCAAAATTACGAGTTAACGTCGAATTAGGCACTAAATTTGTGCGCCCAAAACGGATATAAGCTACGATCAATGAAGCTTCAAATAAACATCAAACGGTCATTAAGCATCAAAACCATACTGCTTTGGGACCAGATCGTACTAACTATAACTTATTTTCCATAATTGCTGTCATAAATACATTTAAAATCTTACTGTAAGGTGAACGCACTTCCGCGCGGTGTCAACGTTTAAGAGGAAATGTCGAGAAGTTACAACCAAGAGGTAAATTTCACACAAGCCATAAGAAGATTACTATTGGTATTAATTCATTGATTATTAACGATTAATTTGTCAGTTTCGCGAACGCGGAGAAAGGTAAGTAGTGAGGTGCACAATGGATGAAAATACAGTTTCAAATCGAATTCGCAAGCTGATTGGCGAATCAAGTGAACGTGATTTCGCTCAACGAATCGGAATTACGCAAAGTTCATTGTCTGCCGTGCTGTCCGGCAGCAGGCCGTCGATTGACAAAGTCGTCACGATTGCAGATGCGACCGGTATAAACCTGAATTGGCTAGCAACAGGCAGAGGCCCGATTTACGAAGGTGACTTACCGGATGCAAAGTACTTCCTTATTCCTCTACATCAAGCTCTCCTGTTTGATAAAAGCAAGAGCGACAGTCGAGTTACTGTAACCGAGCACATACCTTTTCTACGCAGCTATATTAAGTGTTGCCTGAATAGAGATACCATCAAAAATCTTATGATGATTTACGCGCGTGGCGACAGTATGGAGCCAACGATAGGATCGGGTGACCTTTTGATGGTCGACACAAATATGACTGATATCGCATCAGGTGTTTTTGTGAACTCAATCGACGGAGTTGTATCCATCAGCCGTCTGAACCCCGAGGGTGGGGCTGTCCGGGTTCTATATGATAACAGCCAAATCTATGGTTCTCGTCTTGTGAAGCTAGAAAATATTGATAGCCTGAACATCTTGGGTGCCGTTGTGTGGGCGGGAAAGGTCAAGATCCGCTAATTCCCCGCCACCCTTTCAAAGCCGCTTAAATGAGTTCATGGAGCGGCACTAAAGCGCGACAGGTCCACATTTCGTATTGGCGCAACTGACGCCTCTATTCTTGCGCGTCAGCTTGGTGATGTGTTGCCGCGCGATCTCGTGCGGCTCGCCAACTACGAAATGTATATTAAGCTGATGATTGACGGAGCACAGAGCAAAGTGTTTTCGGCGAAAACCTCAGACAATAAACTTTTCAACGAATATTTTTATGATTCCAGTGACTAAAAAGAGACTAAGGATCTCGCGATTTCCAATAATTTACGCTAAGTTACTGAAAACAATGGTAGCGGGAGAGGGACTTGAACCCCCGACACGCGGATTATGATTCCGCTGCTCTAACCACCTGAGCTACCCCGCCTTACCGTCGGCGTATTTATGGTAGCTCGCCATGGTCGTCAAGCGGGAATCGGTGGTGAATAAGAAGTTTCATGCCCTTGCGCCCAACTTTATAGATATCGATATCTATGCAGAATGATAAACTGCGGGATTAGGTGAATCACCCTTAAGTTGCCGTTCCGTCAAGCGTAAGAAATCCGACCCCTATTCCAGACGCCACGTAACTAGCGCAAAGCGTATGAAATGGGATGGCCACGGCTTGAACGACGCTGCATCGACGACTACGTTTATCCTAACAATCACACATCCGGAGCCATGCCAATGTCACAACTATTCACGCCCTACTCGATCAAAGACGTTACATTTCGTAATCGGATTGGTCTGTCGCCTATGTGTCAGTATTCAGCCATCGATGGTGTGATGAACGATTGGCATATGGTGCATCTAGGCTCACGCGCCGCAGGTGGCGCCGGGTTGATTATTGCCGAAGCAACAGCTGTTCGCGCCGATGGGCGGATTACACCAGGGTGCGTAGGTTTGTGGAACGATGACCAGATTGAACCAGCGGCCAAGGTCAATCAATATATCTCCGATCAAGGTGCTGTTCCAGCGGTGCAGATCGGTCATGCTGGGCGCAAAGCTTCGGCAGCGCGTCCTTGGGATGGCGGTGCGCACCTTAAAGACGACGAAGGCGGCTGGCCAATCGTCGGCCCAAGCGGAACTGCGTTTGATGACGACGGAATACGCCTTTGGAAAACACCTACCCAAATGAGCGTGGCAGACATTGCAGAAATGCAAAGCGCTTTCGTTGATGCAGCCAAGCGCGCTTTGGCTGCTGGTTACAAGATGTTGGAAATCCACGGTGCACACGGGTACCTCCTACACAGCTTCTTCACGCCACTGGTTAATACCCGCGATGATGAATACGGCGGTGATTTACGCGGTCGTGCACGCATGATGCTGGAAACGGTCGATGCAGTTCGGGCTGTGTGGCCCGAAAACCTGCCGTTGGCCGTCAGGCTATCTGTCGCTGACTGGATCGAGGGTGGGCTAACCATCGAAGACAACATCCAGAT
Source organism: Paracoccaceae bacterium (assembly GCA_023134935.1). Lineage (GTDB taxonomy): Bacteria > Pseudomonadota > Alphaproteobacteria > Rhodobacterales > Rhodobacteraceae > NORP23. The sequence goes on from JAGLUD010000022.1 coordinate 7,218, forward strand.
GGCAGTATGGCTTAAAGAACACGGCGTGGACATTGTCGATTGTTCTGGCGGCGGAGCAACCCCCTCAGCGCGCGCCTCCATCGGGTCACGTACCGGCCTTCAGGTTGGCTTGGCAGGTCAGCTGCGTGCCGAAGCCGGTATCGCAACCATGGCCGTTGGCGAAATAACCGACGCTAAGCAAGCCGAAGAAATTATTGCCTCCGGTCAAGCCGACATCGTTCTATTGGCACGTAAAATGATGCGTGATCCATATTGGGCAATGCATGCCGCCCTTGAACTGGGCGTGGACGTCAAAGCGCACCTACCAAAGCAATACGGCTTCTACATAAAGTGAACTTGAAATCGTGACCGGCTAGTCGTGCAACAACTGATCCATCAGTGCCGACGGCTGGTCACAACCCGCCTCGCCCACAACACGCGCCGGAACGCCAGCAACCGTTTTAAGCGCAGGCACAGAGTGCAATACAACTGATCCGGCAGCCACACGACTGCAGTTACCGACCTTGATATTTCCCAAAACCTTAGCGCCAGCACCCAGCATCACATTGTTGCCAATCTTGGGGTGACGATCGTGATCATCCTTGCCCGTACCGCCAAGAGTCACGGAATGCAGCATTGATACATTGTCGCCTACCACAGCCGTCTCGCCAATAACGATCGAATGCGCGTGGTCAATCATCAAACCGCGTCCAATTTTCGCTGCTGGATGAATATCGACACCGAACACTTCAGATGTTCGCATTTGCATAAAATACGCCAAGTCCTTGCGCCCGTGTACCCAGAACCAATGCGCCAAACGATAGGCCTGAACTGCCTGAAAGCCCTTATAAAACAGCAACGGTTGGATATATCGATGGCACGCCGGATCGCGTTCATAAACCGCTAAAATGTCCGAGCGCGCGATATCACCAAGCCGGCAACCCGCGTCATATGCCTCCTCGAAGGCGTTATACAGAATAGATTCCGTCATTTCTCCGGACGCCAATCGATGCGCAACACGGTGGCTCAACGCCACTTCTAGCGTCGGATGGCTAAGAATAACCGAGTGCACGAGCGACGCCATAACCGGCTCACCGCGGATAATCTCGGCAGCTTCTTCACGGATTCGACCCCACACTGGATCAACCGATACGATATTTGGTTTGGCTTCGCCCATATTCAACACTCCTACTTGCAAGCGGCATTCTAGCATAGCAAAGTAATAAATCGGAAGCGGTATCGTGAAATTCAATGAGCAAAGAAGGAATAATGGCGTCAATTCGATCAAATAAATTTTACCACAGTCTGCTGGACGCCCGCCTCAAAGCGCTTCAGTTCCAAGACGAGACCAACGCCGACAGCCGCGACACAGTCGTCCTCGACCAAACCAGCGTCGGTCGCCTTTCGCGTATGGATGCCATGCAGCAACAAGCCATGGCCAAAGCCACGCGCCAAAACCGCGCGACAGAAACTCAGGCAATAAAAAACGCCCTCCTCCGGCTGGAAGAGGGCGATTACGGATACTGTGAAACTTGCGGCGAGAATATCCCCGCCAAACGACTAGAATTAACCCCGACCGCTGTCAGATGTGTTGGGTGTGCCGGAGGACAACATGGATCGTAAAATATGGGAGGGGGTTGGTTGGGTTATCAACGCCAACATGACGTACTCGATCCCAGGCTACATGTATGTTACACATAAATCCATCACCGAATTTGCTAATCTTAGCCAAGAGGATAGCTCAGAACTTGGTCTTGCCCTGAAACTTGCGGCCCAAGCTGCGGAAAAAGTCCTTTCGCCTGAAAATGTTCTCGTTGGCAGGTTTGGAGTGGTTCCAGGGCACAACATCCATTTCCACATAACCCCTGTCTACGATTGGGTTAAAGCAGCGCTTTTGTCCGATCCAAAATACACCGCTTACCAAGCTAGTAATCCCGAAGGCTACCCAGCCATCCCTGATGGTGCCGAATTGCAAGCCTACATCTGGCGGGAAATGCACATGCGCAAAACTAGGTTTATTCAGTTTGATCACGAAGACGTTGCCGACAAGTTGGAAAAATTTATCACTGAAAATTTATAGATATCACGGTGGAAAATTCCATTTTCCGGTTAAACCACTAAACCGGTTTAATGGTTTAACCGAAATCTCCGTAACTAACTTATATAACGATATAATTACACCAAACGCGGTACTTTCAACTCAACAAAATGCACAGCTAAACGCACCGCGCCCCCGTTAAAGCTCCCGGCATCTGCCGTAATCTCCAACGCCGTATCCGCCCAATAAGTCAACGGGCCCGTCGCGCCCTTGGCAAAAGCGTTCAACCCCAGCCCAAGCCCACTACCATACCGGTTAATCGCGCCGGAAACACCCAGCGACCAACTGGAAACTCCCGCCCCCGTGATTGCAGTAGTCACCCGCGCCGTCACCCCGAT
>JAGLUD010000220.1 GCA_023134935.1 Paracoccaceae bacterium
GTTGCGATATGAGGGCGGGACGCTCGTTCATGCCGCCACACGAGGGGATGGCGACGTTGCGGAAAACGTTACGGCGAATGCACTGACGCTTAGTGATATTCCAACGTCAATCACAGGTGCGCCCGTTGTATTTGAAGTTCGCGGTGAAGTTTACATGAGCCATGCTGATTTTGCGGCATTGAACGAAAACCAAATCACAAATGATGGTAAACCTTTTGCTAACCCAAGAAACGCTGCAGCTGGGTCGTTGCGGCAACTCGATAGTAAAATAACAAAATCCCGCCCACTGCACTTTTTCGCCTATGCATTGGGGGACGTTTCCGAAGATTTTGCGGATACGCAATCGGGCATAATCGAGCGCCTTGCAGAACTGGGGTTTTCGACAAATCCACTTATGCAAAAATGTGCGACCCCAACGGAATTGATCAGGCATTATACGAAGATCGAACGAGACCGCGCGACGCTTGGCTATGATATCGACGGAGTTGTTTACAAGGTAGACGATCTGGCACTGCAGACCAGGTTGGGGTTTCGAACCAATACACCGAGATGGGCGATTGCACATAAGTTTCCCGCAGAATTGGCTCAAACCATCGTTGAGGATATCGAAATTCAGGTTGGCCGAACGGGCGCGCTATCGCCTGTCGCGCGGCTAAAACCAGTGACGGTCGGAGGGGTTGTTGTGTCAAATGCAACGCTCCACAACGAAGATTATATTGCAGGGCGCGACAGCTTTGGAAAACTAATTCGCGAAGGCCGAGACATTAGGATTGGCGACTGGGTTACTGTTTATCGCGCAGGCGACGTGATCCCGAAGGTAAAGGATGTGGATGTAAGCCGACGTAAGAAGGGCTCGCAACGCTATGTATTTCCAACTGTTTGTCCTGAATGTGGTTCGGATGCCATTCGAGAGGAAGGCGAGGCGGTCGCACGTTGCACCGGTGGTTTGATTTGCCCAGCACAGGCGGTGGAAAAACTGAAACATTTCGTCTCGAAAGCGGCGTTCGATATCGATGGTTTGGGCGCAAAGCAGGTTGAGGCATTTTATCTGGAAGGATGGGTGAGGGCGCCCGCGGATATATTCACGTTGGACGAACGAATTGGTTCTGGAAACCTTCAGCAGCTTAAAAACTTTGAAGGTTGGGGCGAAAAGTCAGCACAAAAACTGTTTGATGCGATCAAGGCAAAAGAACGTATTCCGCTTAACCGTGTAATCTACGCACTTGGGATTCGTCATGTTGGCGAGAGTTCGGCAATGACATTGGCTAGACATTACGGTTCGTGGGATATCTTCAATACCGCGATGGAAAATGCGCGTGATCATAGTGGTCTGGACTGGGAAGCGTTGAATGCGATTGACGGTGTGGGGGGCGTTATGGCCGCCACATTGGTGGATTATTTTCACGAGGCAAAAACGCGTGTCGCGCTCCAAAATCTGGTAAAACACCTGTTAATCACCGACGTTTTTGCCCCGAGCGTCGAAGGCAGTAACGTTGGCGGGAAGATCGTAGTTTTCACTGGATCATTGGAAAAGACGACGAGGGCCGAGGCGAAGGCCAATGCAGAGAGCTTGGGAGCGAAGGTTTCAGGTTCGGTTTCGGCTAAAACCGATATAGTTGTGGCTGGTCCAGGGGCCGGTTCCAAGCGCAAAAAGGCCGAGGAATTGGGCGTCAAAGTCTTAAGCGAAGATGAATGGTTGGAGCTTATTGGTTGATCACAGCTCAAATGTCGCGTGAAATAGGGTTATGACACATTCGCGACCAGAGATTCTATTTCAATTGTTTGCCGATCTTACAGTGCTTGACGGCGTAGGGCCAAAATCTGCGCAAAATTTTGCAAATATGGATGTCGCGCGCCCGCGCGATCTTTTGTTCACGCTCCCGCATGGGTGCGTAGATCGGCGACCTCGCGCCAGCCTTAAAGGCTTGGTTTTCCCCAGCATCGCAACCGTTGAAGTCGAGATTGGTGCGCATCAAC
>JAGLUD010000221.1 GCA_023134935.1 Paracoccaceae bacterium
CCACCCGACCCCATCATCGTCACCGTCCCGTTATCACGCAGTGTCATCGGGCACATCATGGAGGCCAGCCGTGCATCCTCTTGCCATGAATTCACGCCGTCGGGCACAAGGTCATCTTCGCCCAACATGTTGTTGGCCATGATGCCGGTGCCCGGAACGATCAATCCACAACCCTCGCCGTTCGACAAAGTAAACGCCGCGCCCATGCCGTTTCGGTCGATCACAGATATATGCGTTGTACCACGTGTTGCCGCTTGGTGGGCATTCAGGGTTTTACGAAGGCCGTTAACCATTGAAGGGTCCAGTAGGATTTTCTCACCGCTCAACGGGTGATGATCGAGGTCCGTTTTCTTCCGAATACGTGCGACCTCGTAAAGGCAACGTGCCAGCATGCGGTCATCAGGATTTGCCGGAAGCGCTTGCAACGCCAGCGCGATTTGCACACCGCCGAGGCTGGGGGCCGAGTTCAGATCCACCTCCACTCCGCTACGCATAAACTGTAGTGGTTTGCGACCGATGGGACGGTAGGATTTCAGGTCATCCGCCGTCAGGTGTCCGCCTTCCAGCGATAGCAATGCCTGCGCGACCTCGCCTTCTTGAAAGAACCGCGGGCCTTCAAGCGCCATGACTTCCAGCACGTCGCCCATATCGGGGTTCGCCAAGATATCACCCTCGGCCAACAGCTTACCGTTCGGTGCATAGAGGGCTTTTGATTCTTCCGAAGCCATGAATATCGCCTCGACGTATCCCAAGACCTCAGCCTGAAAAGCGGTGATCGGGGTTCCTGTGCGTGCAATTTCGATCGCGGGGGCGGCGAGTTCGGCCATAGAGATGCGCCCGAACTGGCTGTGTGCTTCGAACAATCCAGGGATTAGCCCGGGGGTGCCAATAGTACCTGCGCCGCAATGGAAAATCTGTTTGCTTTGACCAAAATCAACCTCGATTTCACGGATATCCGTATCGGCAAGGCTGCGTTTGCGTTTTGGTGTCTGGATGAAGGCATCGAGAATTTGGACAGGTGCGTCAGGGGGCGACACCATCAGGAAACCACCGGCCAATGGCGAAACCAGCACTGGTTCGGTGAGACAAGCCATAAGTGTAGCAGCAATCGCGGCATCCACAGCGGTGCCGCCCGCGCGCAGAACCTCGGCTGCGGTTTGGGTGGTCAGGTGGTGACCGGATGCAACGGCGAAGTTTCCCATTGGTATTCCTAAACGCAAAGACGCCGCCCATCTCGAAGCGGCGCCTGTGTTTTGTCAAGCGAAGCGTTACTGCGCTTTGATCGCAGACGCCATGACTTCTTCGTCAACAAACGGTTCGTATTGCTTGAAGTTGTCCGCGAACATGTTGGCCAGCTTGGCGGCTTGCACGTCATATTTCGCGCCATCCTCCCAAGTGCGGCGTGGGTCCAGCAGAACCATAGCCACGCCTTTTACCGATACCGGAACGTCAAAACCGAAGTTCGGATCAGTGCGGAATTCACGCTCGTTCAAGCCACCGGACAATGCTGCCGTCAGCAATGCACGGGTTGCGCGTATCGGCATACGCGATCCGCCGTGGCCTTTCGGGCCACCCGTCCAGCCAGTGTTAACCAACCAGCAAGTCGCGCCTGTTTCGGCGATCTTCTGGCGCAGAAGATTGCCGTAAACCTCAGGTCGACGCGGCATGAAAGGTGCGCCAAAACATGTGGAAAACGTTGGAATAGGTTCGACCACGCCTTTTTCCGTGCCCGGAACCTTGGCTGTGAAACCGGACAAGAAGTGGTACATCGCCTGCGCGGGTGTTAGGCGCGAGATCGGAGGCAGAACGCCAAACGCATCACACGTCAACATGATGATATTTTTCGGCACACCACCGCGCGACGTTTCCGAAGCGTTGTCGATGTAGTCCAACGGATATGCACAACGCATGTTTGGCGTCAGGCTCTCGTTCGCGAAGTCCAGTTCCTTGGTGTATGGGTCGTAAACCATATTCTCGATTACTGTCGCGAATTTGGAAGTGGTGGAGTAAATCTCCGGCTCCGCCTCGGCGCTCAGGTTGATGGTTTTGGCATAACAGCCACCTTCAAAATTGAATATACCCTCGTCTGACCAGCCATGCTCGTCGTCGCCTATCAACGTGCGCTCAGGATCAGCCGAAAGGGTGGTTTTGCCCGTGCCGGACAGACCAAAGAAGACAGCGCTGTTGTTCACATCATCAGGTGCATGGTTAGCGGAGCAATGCATTGGCATCACGCCTTTTGCCGGCAACAGGTAGTTCAGGATCGAGAACACAGATTTCTTGTTCTCGCCCGCATAAGACGTGCCACCGATCAGAACCATTTTCTTCTCGAACGAAATCGCAATCACTGTTTCCGAACGGCAACCGTGACGTGCCGGATCAGCGTTGAAGCTGGGACAGTTAACGATGGTGAACTCGGGTAGGAATGTTTCCAGTTCCTCGGCTTCAGGGCGCCGTAGCACGTGACGGATGAACAGGCCATGCCATGCTAGCTCGGTTATCACGCGCACATTCAGGCGGTGTGCCGGATCAGCGCCACCGAACAGATCGTTAACGTAAACCTCGCCACCGTTTAGGTGAGCCAGCATATCAGCGTGCAATACGTCGAACGCTGCCGAATCCATGGGTTTGTTGTTTTCCCACCAGATGGTGTCTTCAACGGATGGTTCGCGAACTACGAATTTATCATTAGGCGAGCGTCCGGTGTGCTTACCGGTGGAAACCAAAAATGTACCCCCGAGACCGATGTCGCCTTCTCCGTTGGCGACGGCGGCCTGCATCAACGCGGCCTCCTGCAAATTGTAGTGAACTGTGCCGACATCTGGAATGCCAGTCTTCCCTAACGTCTGGGTCGGGTTGACCTTGCCTATTTCCATTGATGTGCGCTCCTTAAACATGTCGAGGGGCTTATGCGTGCCATGACAAACCCCTCCAAACAGAGAGATTACTGCAATACCGGGGGGGCCAGTCCCGACAACAAATTCGACAGTCTGCCGATTCTATCGTGCAGCAAAGAAGGCCTTTCCTATAACATGACATTTTTGTGAATCCAGTAGGATTTTGTCGCAGTGCACAATTTTTTCAGCTTTGACGGTAATAAGTAAATAAAACAGATGGGTTGCAACGTTGGCCCTCTTCCGCGATTATGGAAGCATCAAATAGCAACGGGGGGCACTCAATGGCTAGAATAGTATTAGTAGACGACGATCGAAATATCCTGACATCAGTTTCAATCGCGCTGGAGTCCGAAGGATACGAGGTGGTTACATTCACCGACGGCGTCAGCGCGCTTTCTTCGCTGCTGAACGACGAGCCTGATTTGGGTGTGTTCGACATAAAGATGCCGCGCATGGACGGAATGGAATTGCTGCGCCGGTTGCGTAAAACGTCCGAGATGCCCGTGATTTTCCTGACATCGAAAGACGACGAAATCGATGAAGTTCTTGGCTTGCGAATGGGGGCGGATGACTACATGCGTAAACCGTTCTCGCAACGCCTTCTGATCGAACGGATCAAATCCATTTTGCGCCGTAAAGAGGCCACCGAGGGCAGCGACACACAACGCGCACCTGAAGACAGTTCCTTTACGCGTGGGTGTTTACAGATGGATCCGCTGCGCCACAAAGTTGTGTGGAAAGACACGGATGTTTCCCTGACTGTTACTGAATTTCTTCTTTTACAGTCGCTGGCGATCCGTCCGGGCGTGGTGAAAAGCCGTGACCAGTTAATGGATGTTGCCTACGACGACCAAGTTTACGTCGATGATCGCACCATCGACAGCCACATTAAACGCCTGCGCAAAAAGCTGCGTAAAGGCGACCCTGATTTCGCCTCGATCGAGACCCTCTACGGCATCGGTTACCGGTTTATCGAGGCCTAAGTCCGAATGCGTCGCTCCAAATTTCAGCGCCCGGCGCCATCGATGGTTACAGGTGCAGTGCGCGAGCAAGTCGATGGTGCGCTGAAGCGCTCACGTTCACCCTTAACCCGCAAGATTATCATTTTTAACCTTGTGACCCTAAGCTTGTTGGTCTCCGGCATTCTGTTTCTTAGCCAATCTCGCGCCAGCCTGATTGACCTGCGCAAGCAAACCTTGCTGGCTGATGCGAGCGTTCTGGCGACGTCGCTCGAATACCAAATGGGGTTTTCCGGCATCTCGGATTTATACGAGCCGGCCCTTTACGTAACCCTTGAAGCACTCGCAGAACCGATCAGCTCTCGTGCGCAATTGTTTTCGACTGATGGCTACCTGATTACCGACATCGGTGCCCGCCCCGAAGTTTACGGGCGTGCCAGTCGGTCCTCCGCACCACGGACTAATACGGTAAGTGACATTCTCAATGATGCGTGGGACAGGCTGGCAGCTGTATTCGTAAAACAGCCCGCACCTGCGGATGAATCTTACCTTCTGGCATTTCGCTCGGCAATTGCCATCCGATCAATGATCGCAGACGATTCCACACTTGCGACGACCATGAATGAAATCCAGCAATTGATCCTGACCGTGGCCGTCCCCGTGTCGCACGACGGCGAGATGGTCGGGGCGATCGTCTTGTCTACCCTCGGCGGGGAAATCGACGCGTTCATCCGGAATGAGCGTCAGCAAATCCTCGAAGTATTCC
>JAGLUD010000222.1 GCA_023134935.1 Paracoccaceae bacterium
AGCGAAGTAGTAGGCGGCGGCGCTGTAACTCTTCCAGGCCTTGGTAAATTCGTTTGCCGTGACCGTCCTGACCGCATGGTTCGCAACCCTGCCACTGGCGAGCAAATGCACAAAGACGCTGACCGCGTTGCCAAAGTGACAATTGCTAAAGCACTGAAAGACGCTGTTAACGCGTAATTGCGTCAACACACGATTTATTAAGGGTCGTCATCGGACGGCCCTTTTTTTTGGGGGACACTATGGATTTTCGCGCAATACTTATGGGTTTGTCCTTCGCATTAATGTGGAGCAGTGCATTCACCTCTGCCCGAATTGCCGTAACCTACGCCTCGCCACTTGCGATGTTATCTTTGCGCTTCCTGATTTCCGGCCTGATTGCCGTGATCATTGCGCGCGCGCTTGGCCAAACTGCGCAACTTACCCGCAAGCAATGGACTGCCGTCGTTCTGTTCGGTATTTGTCAAAATGCGATTTATTTGGGTGCGAACTTCATGGCCATGCAATGGATCGAAGCCAGCCTCGCCGCTATAATCGCCTCCCTTCTTCCGCTAACCGTTGCTGCCGCTAGCTGGATATTCCTTGGTGAACGCCTGTCGAAAACCGGCACACTAGGCCTGATCGCGGGCACTATCGGTGTGTTTATCATCATGGGTGCGCGCCTATCGGGCGGCGCAGACCTGTTCGGCGTGGCACTTTGCTTTGTAGGCGTCGCAGCCCTCACCCTCGCCACACTTCTGGTGCGCGGCATCAGCACTTCGGGCAATGTCCTGATGATTGTTGGCCTGCAAATGTTGGTCGGCAGCGCAGTTTTGCTACCATCCTCGCTGTTACTGGAAACCTTCCACGTTGAATGGACATGGCAACTGTTGGCCGCCTTCACCTACACCACGCTCATCCCCGGTCTTGCCGCGACGTTGATTTGGTTTTTGTTGGTTGGCCGCGTCGGCGCGACCCGCGCCGCCAGTTTCCACTTCCTGAACCCGTTCCTCGGCGTCGCCATCGCAGCACTAGTGATATCCGAGGCCCTGACCCTTCGCGATCTCTTCGGTGTTGTGATAATTATGGGCGGAGTTTTCGCGGTTCAAATGGGTCGCGATCAGACAAAGTCCTAAAGCTGCATAATCCCGGAACCTTCTAGATCCATACCATCCAGAATATGCGCATATCCTGACGGCAAGTCAGCCTTACTGACAACGCCCTGCGTACGGGCATGCGCCAGAATACTTTCACCGTCAGGGATTTTCTTTAAAAACAACCGCGCGGCTTTGGGTCCAAATGAACCGGATAGCCCGATCGTCATATGCAACCCGGGCTTGATCGAAGTATCGTAAAGATGCCGCGTCGCAAATACATGAAACGTCAAATCATTCAGCGTTTTTCCTACATCCGACATCACCAAAAAGCCGTTCTGTTTAAAAAACACTCCATTGAACGTATTCTTGATAGCCCCATTCAATTGCGCATTATAAATGATCGACGATCGGCGTTTGTACCGGTACACACCATCCTCGTTGGTTATCATAACCAGTGATTTAACCACCTTACCCGGCATGCGTAGCAACAATTTATACTGCCAATAAAATCCTGTCTCCAAATCGGCATTCATAATCGGCTGCACAGCCGCAGCGTCAAGCAACTTCATCATCGCGTTGACGGTGGAGGATGAAGTTAACGAAGTATTACTGCGCCCCTTGATCGGCCGATCAGAATGCAACTCGCCGGGGTCGACACCAAAGTAGTCCGCGATTTTCTGACCAATCGCCTGCCTCGGCAGGCTTTCACCACTGATGTAACGCGCAAATTGCTGACGGTTAATGCCCAGATCTCTGGCAACGGATGAAACTGATGGTCTCGTTTTACACAGTTCGGTCAGACGTTCGGCAAAATATGTGCCTTTTGTACGCTCGTGATTGATGGGACTCAAAATTATCTCCCGACTAGTTAGAAATTAGTCTGCCACAAATACCATACGCAACTTTACGCAGAACATTACGCCGTTCAAGTGATTCTTTGCTCGCTGTGGTTTAATTATTTACGCTATTTTACGCTATTTCCCGAATCATTGGTGCTAAAATCGAGAATTTCCAACCTGAATAGTTTGGACTATATATCTTGCCAATAACGGAAATTCCTTATCTGCCGTTATCACAAGCATTACCGCCAGCGAACCTACTGTCACTTGAATTTGTGCAGCAGAGTCCGCGAATTTCGGCAACCGATTTGTACCCCGTCGGTTGCCGAATAGTTCTTCTAACGGAAAGTTCATGTGACAGTGCTCGATGCCCGCTCTAAGAAGGCAAAATGGAATTTCTTCTCGGATATGGCGCTGGCCTTTTAACCCTAATTAACCCCTGCGTTCTGCCGGTGCTACCCATCGTTCTGGCTTCCGCTATACAAAAAAACAAACACGGCCCCTTGGCCCTTGCGGCTGGCATGTCGCTTACCTTCGTCATCCTCGGCGTTGGCGTTGCCACTTTGGGTGCTAGCGTGGGCCTCGATGCTGACCGCGTCAGCCAAATTGGTGCGGTTATGATGTTAGGCTTCGGTGCAGAACTTCTAATCCCACAGCTGAATACGAAGTTCGCATTAGCAACCGCAGGCGTGGCATCCGACGCAGACACGCGCGTCGGACGACTGGATCAAACCAGCTTGCGCGGCCAATTCCTAGGCGGAGCTTTACTGGGCGCAGTCTGGTCGCCTTGCGTTGGCCCAACCTTGGGCGGCGCCATCTCGCTGGCTTACAGCGGCGAAAGCCTCGCGCTCGCCACCGGCATAATGATCAGCTTCGCCATGGGTATCTCCACC
>JAGLUD010000223.1 GCA_023134935.1 Paracoccaceae bacterium
TCAACGGCTTTTGCACTGGCGGGGCTGTTTGGCGCTTGGCGCTCTGCCAAGTCGGCGCTGATAACTTCGGCGCTTTCAACCGATGCGATTATGGGATCCACGGCGCCGCTACAGCCGGAAATTCACACTCTGCGCGGGCATCGTGGCCAAATCGAAGCCGCCAGCACTATGCGATCCCTTCTTGAAAATTCCGAAATCCGCGAGAGCCATCGTGATGGCGACAGCCGTGTGCAGGATCCGTATTGTATTCGCTGCCAGCCACAAGTCACCGGTGCGGCGATGGATATTCTTCGTCAGGCAGCAATGACGCTGGAAATCGAGGCTAACGCCGCAACGGATAACCCATTGGTTCTGGTTGAGGCTGGGGTGATTGTTTCGGGCGGTAACTTCCACGCGGAACCAGTCGGTTTTGCCGCGGATATGATCGCGTTGGCGGTGTCGGAGATAGGCGCAATTGCACAGCGCCGGATTGCTTTGCTGGTTGATCCGACGCTGTCGTTTGACCTGCCACCGTTTCTTACGCCCAAACCCGGATTGAACTCCGGCTATATGATTGCCGAAGTTACCACGGCCGCTTTGATGAGCGAGAATAAGCACCTCGCCAATCCATGCGTTACGGATTCTACGCCGACATCGGCCAATCAGGAAGATCATGTCAGCATGGCCGCCCACGGTGCGCGCCGATTGCAGAGAATGGTTGAAAACCTGAACCGGATTTTGGGTGTGGAACTTCTGTGTGCGGCACAAGGCGTAGAATTTCGCGCCCCACTTGCGACGAGTGCGCCGCTAAAGTCCGTAATAAAACGGTTGCGTCAGGATGTGGATACGCTGACAGACGACCGATATTTGGCACCCGAACTCGAGGTCGCACACACCCTTATCAGCACCGCCAAAATCGTCACCGCGGCGGGTGTGACTTTGCCAGAGGTTTGGACATGAATGTGTTCGAAGTAACCGAAGGCGACGGCCCAATCATACTAGGGCAACCGCACGGCGGAACGCATGTTCCTGCAGGCATATTGGCACGATTGAACGCACGGGGAAGGGCGCTAAGTGACACCGATTGGCATATCCACCGTCTGTACGATGGCCTTCTAGATGGCATCACAACCGTCCGATCCAACATCCACCGCTATGTTATCGACGCCAATCGCGACCCGTCGGGCATTTCGCTATATCCCGGGCAAAATACCACGTCGTTATGCCCGACAACGGATTTCGATGGTGAGGATATCTGGGAAGCAGGGCAAGCCCCCGCCGAAGACGAAATTTTGGCACGGCGCGCCTCGTATCATACCCCGTATCACGAGGCTTTGGCTCAACAGATCGAACGCGTGCAAGCAAAGCACGGCGTGGCGATTTTGTACGATTGCCATTCGATCCGCTCAATTATCCCGCACCTGTTTGAAGGCGAATTACCGGTGTTTAACATCGGTACGGATAACGGCCAGACGTGTCACAACGCGATAGAATCGGCAGCGCATGAAACTTGTTTGGCCGCGCCTGAATATGACACCGTTCTGAACGGGCGTTTTAGGGGCGGTTGGACAACGCGCCATTACGCCCACCCGGCCAAGGGTGCCCACGTGATCCAGATGGAGTTGCCCCAACGTGCATATATGGACGAGGCTAGCCCCTGGAACTACCGCATAGATCGCGCCGAAACCTTGCGGCCAATACTTGACCGTATCCTCGAAAAACTAGACCAAATCGCCCGCTCAGGCGCGCTCGACCTTTGAAGGAGATCAACATGATTGACCGCAAAAACACCCGTGACATCTATCCGCCAACAGGCACCAAGTTGAACGCAAAAAGCTGGTTGACCGAGGCCCCCTTGCGCATGTTGATGAACAACCTCCATCCGGATGTTGCCGAAAACCCGCACGAGTTGGTGGTTTACGGCGGCATCGGTCGTGCGGCGCGTAGCTGGAAGGACTTCGATGCGATTGTAGCGACGCTGAAAGACCTCGAGGCGGATGAGACTTTGGTTGTGCAATCTGGCCGCCCGGTAGCTGTTGTCAAAACGCATGAAGATGCGCCGCGGGTATTAATCGCGAACTCGAACCTTGTACCGCGTTGGGCCACCTGGGACCATTTCAACGAGCTCGATAAGAAGGGCTTGATGATGTATGGCCAGATGACTGCTGGCTCGTGGATTTACATAGGCTCCCAAGGCATCGTTCAGGGAACATACGAGACTTTTGTCGAGGCGGGTCGCCAGCACTATGACGGAAGCCTGAAGGGGAAATGGATTCTTACTGGTGGCCTCGGCGGTATGGGCGGGGCGCAGCCGCTTGCGGCCGTCATGGCGGGGGCTTGTTGTCTGGCCGTTGAATGTAATTCAGATAGCATCGATTTCCGGCTGCGCACGAAATACGTCGATGAACGTGCCGAAACGCTGGATGAAGCGCTAGAGATGATCGAGCGCTGGACTGCTGCTGGCGAAGCAAAATCCGTTGGGCTTCTGGGCAATGCGGCGGATATCTTTCCCGAACTGGTAAAGCGCGGCATTCGCCCGGATTTGGTGACCGACCAGACCTCGGCCCATGACCCTGTGAACGGATATTTGCCACAAGGCTGGACTATGGCTGAATGGATCGAAAAGCGCGAAACCGATCCTAAGGCTGTTGAAAAAGCTGCCCGCGCCTCGATGAAGGTGCAAGTTGCGGCCATGTGTGAATTTCACGATATGGGCATCCCTACAGTTGATTATGGCAACAACATTCGCCAGATGGCGCTGGAGGAAGGGTTGGAAAACGCCTTTGATTTCCCCGGCTTTGTTCCCGCCTATATCCGCCCGCTGTTTTGCCGTGGTGTAGGCCCGTTCCGCTGGGTTGCGTTGTCAGGTGATCCTGAAGACATCTACAAAACCGATCAAAAAGTGAAGGAGCTGATGCCTGACGACAAGCACCTGCACAACTGGCTGGATATGGCGCGCGAACGTATCAGCTTCCAAGGGTTGCCCGCACGGATTTGCTGGGTAGGCTTAGGCGACCGTCATCGTCTGGGACTGGCCTTCAACGAGATGGTCAAGAACGGCGAACTGAAAGCACCTGTTGTGATTGGTCGCGATCACCTCGACTCTGGCTCGGTTGCCTCGCCGAACCGTGAAACCGAAGCCATGATGGATGGCTCTGATGCTGTTTCGGATTGGCCGCTGCTTAACGCGCTGGTTAACACAGCGTCGGGCGCAACGTGGGTGTCGTTACATCATGGCGGTGGTGTGGGCATGGGCTTTAGCCAGCACTCGGGTGTTGTGATCTGTGCAGATGGAACTGACGCCGCAGCCAAACGATTGGAGAGGGTGCTATGGAACGATCCTGCCTCGGGCGTGTGGCGTCATGCGGATGCGGGTTACGAAGATGCCGTTACCTGCGCCCGTGAAAAAGGTCTGCGATTGCCGACGATCCTTGGGAACTGAACTGTCCGCCGTCAGAATATCTGGAACAGATCACGTTCTAGAATAAGAGCGGATCTGCCTCATCGGTTTGGTTGTATTAAGCGGCGACTTTGCGGTGTTGCAAGCGTCGCGTTTGCGTTGTCTTTTGCTTAATCCTGTTTCGTTGGTTTAGAATGGCTTGGCCGCGCCCAAAATATACATCGGCGGGTGTCAGGTTCTGAAGGCTCTTGTGATATCGTCGGTGATTGCAGTGCCCAACGAATGCCTTGATCTGGTTTTGCAGGTCTGCCGGATAGTCCGCGACGGGTTTCCTTGTTGGCAGGGGGGTGCTTGCGTTTATGAGGTGCCCCTAGATTTGTAGACGCTTTGCTTGGTAACTTTGGAACCAAGGAGAGACGGATATGAGCGAGAGAATTCGGTTTACGGATGAGTTCAAACAGGACGCTGTGGCACAGGTCGTTGAGCGCGGTTATGCGGTCAGCGAAGTAGCCGGACGGTTGGGGATCAGCACCAAGTCGCTGTACACTTGGAAGGCGCAGTTTTTGAAGTCGCCACGTTTGAGGGTCGAAGGTTCCGAACAGGCTGCTGAAATCAAGCGGCTGAAGCGGGAACTGGCGAGGGTCACCGAGGAACGCAATATCCTAAAAAAGGCGACCGCGTACTTCGCGCGAGAGTCTCAGTGAGGTACGCGTTTATAGAGGCTCATCGGCCCGAGTTTTCAGTCCGTTCAATGTGTCGGATGCTGATGGTTCATTTCAGCGGGTTTTATGCATGGCTAAAAGAGCCGTTAAGCCTGCGTGCGCATGAAGACTTGCGACAGACCGAGATGATCCGTCAAGCATGGGCGGACAGCGGCAAGGTCTACGGATACCGCAAGCTACACGATGATCTTCTTGATCAAGGCGAGACCTGTTCTGAGAACCGTGTTGCGCGGCTGGCCAGCTTGGCGGGCATCGCAGCGCAGATCGGCTACAAACGTCGCCCTGGGCGATACGGCGGCAAGCCAGCCGTGGTCGCGGACAACACGCTTGATCGGCGGTTCGAAGTCCCCTCTCATGCATGTGAACATGCACTGCCGGGCAGTGGATGTGCCTGACAGTATCTGGGTGACCGACATTACCTATATCAAAACACATGAGGGCTGGTCATATCTGGCCGTCGTAATCGATCTGTTCTCAAGGCGTGTCGTAGGCCCCCTCTCGGTGATTTTATGAAAATCACCTGCCGGTCAACGGGATCCATGCAATCACGCATGACAACAGACCTCGCCTTGCAGGCATTGTTGAGTGCTGTTTGGCGGCGTAAACCCAAGACCAAGGTGATGATCCACTCAGATCAAGGGTCACAGTTTACCAGCAAAGAGTGGCAATCGTTCCTCAGCAAACACAATTTGATTGCTAGTATGAGCAGGCGTGGGAACTGTCATGACAACGCTGTCGCGGAGAGCTTCTTCCATCTGTTGAAACGGGAGCGGATTAGGCGGCGGACGTATATCACACGCAATGCAGCAAGGCAGGATGTGTTTGACTATATCGAGATGTTTTACAACCCGAACCGCAAGCACACGAACAACGGCATGCTGTCGCCAGTTGAATATGAAGAAAGACAGTGTAAATTGAACAAAGCAGGTGTCTAGGAAACTAGGGGCACCTCATGGACGACACCGAGGAGCAGACTACTGGATGTCTCACCACCCCGACCCAAGGCCCCCGAAAGACGCGGTTTCGTGGGCGGCAGGTAGCCGTGTATAGGTTCGTTTACTGTGTGCTGAACCGGGAGGTCATTGGTGGGGATATGGTGGTCCGGCATCGGTGCAATAACCGCAGGTGCATTAACCCCGCGCACCTGACGATCGGGACGCGTGCGGATAACAAGCGGGATGACTGGGACTTCGCGGTGAACGGTGTCGACTATGGTTTGCTGTAGCTAGCTGGTCGCGGCCCACTATGGCTAGTGGCCTTGCCCCAGTCGGTCGGGAAACCACACACCCGAAACACCCGTCATAACAGGGGCACTTATCGGGGCACTTTACCCACCACCAGGATCAACTGCACCTTGGTCCACTGAGGAAAAGAAGCTGGCTGGGACGGTAGGATTCGAACCTACGATCTGCGCTACCAAAAAGCGTTGCCCTACCACTAGGCCACGTCCCAACTGGAGCGATTCAGTATAAAACTGAATTGCTCTGGACGGGTAGATACGATGCGCGCAATGACTCTTCAAGCCCCGAAATAGGAAAAATTTCGTGTGGACGCGGTTATTCTTCTGGCGCGCTTTTGCTTAGCAGATCGCCATCGCCTGTCTCTTTGCGCTCGTTATTGATGATCTGTTCCAGAGCTTCCTGATCGGTGGCACCGACATTGCCGACAACAACGGCCCGTTTTGCGAGCTTCTTTGTTTTTCCTGTTGTGATTCTGGTGGCGGGGGTTTTGGCCTCGGAATCCATAATCACGCGGTAGGTTGGTTCGGGCAGGGATATTCCGGCCTGTTCCAGCGCGTGTTTGGTGATGTTTATCGCTTCGCCCTTGGCCAGTGATCCGCTTGAGTTGCGCTGATTGAACCATGCGGTCACCTTCAGGGTGATGCTTGAGGCCGCAAGGCTGTCGACCCAGACATTAGGTGACGGGGCAGTCAAAACAAAGGGCATCTGGCCAAGCGCCTCAAGCACGATTTCGCGCGCTTTGGTCATGTCGGCGTCCGGTGCGATCCCCAATTCATAGGTAAAGCGCCGCTCATCGTTGCGCGAATAGTTGATGATGCGGCTTTTGAACACGGTCGCATTGGGGATGCGGATGTGGTTGCCATCCAGCGACAAAAGGATCGTCGCGCGCGAGGTCAGGCGGATCACCTTGCCCGTGTCGCCATTGATTTCGATCAGATCATTGGGGCGAAACGGCTGGCGCATCGACAACAGGATCGAGGCGATAAAATTTTCGACCGTATCGCGCACGGCAAACCCGATGGCCAGACCAATGATCCCGGCGGCCCCCAGAATGGTTGATAACAGCGCCGTTGCCCCGATAATGTCCAGCGAAACGACGACTGCGGCGATGATTGCAGCCACGCGGATCACTTGCCGGTAGATGTCGGCAATAAAGGCGTTCGGGGCGATCTGGTTCCACGGTTGTTTGCGTCGGGCGATGAAAAAGCCGACAAATACAATCAGTGCAAAAACCACAAGCGCCACCATCGCAAGCGGCAGGAAAGCGACGGTTTG
>JAGLUD010000224.1 GCA_023134935.1 Paracoccaceae bacterium
GAATAATCCGCCCCATCCGCCCCGCTAGACTTGAAATTTGGCCAAGGTTCTTGCTCGCTTCCGCTGCCCGTTCGCGTTCAAGCAGGATCACCGCGTTTTCAGCGTAAGATTGGATCGCAGCCAAAGGCTGGTTCAATTCGTGACTGATACCGGCCGACATCTGCCCCAAGGCAGCCAGCTTGCCTGCTTGCACCAAGTTATCATTGGCCGATTGCAACTGCTCGGTACGTTCAGCCACACGCACTTCCAACTCGGCCGTAGCTTTTTCCTCAATTTCAAGACGGTTCGCCAAGGTCTTACGTCGTTGCGCCAAATTCATGATCAGTAGGGCAAGCATGGCAAGGAACGCCGCTGCCAAGGCGGTGCGAAGGCGGGCCTCCTCCTCAACCGCACGCAAATCAAGCAGGATGTTGCCCGTCATTCCAATGACAGGCAAAGGCGTTTTAAGGTAAAGTGAGCGCTCGGGGATTACCGTGTCTCCACTTTGCGTCCATAGCGTACGCCCAAATTTTTCATCAGCTTCGAAAGGAAACATCGATTGAAGTTGTGCACGCACATATCGCTGACTTTCGTCCTGATCAGACATCAGCCTTCCGTAGTCGCCATGAACCCTAAGCAAAAGCGCCGCCCTGTTGGCGATAAAAATCACCCCATTAGCATCGGTGAAAAAGATAATCTCGGGATCACCACGCCATTTGACTTCCAGAACCTCAAGGTCAACCTTGATAGAAAGCCCGCCGGTAATCGCGCCAGCAACATCGCGCAAGGCGGTTGTAAAATAGAACCCGCGTGGATCATCCGCGTTTTCTTGCGAGTGGTAGAAACCTAGTGCACCATTCATCGCGCGCACAAAATCCGGCCGCTCGGCAAAGTTCACACCAATAAAACCGTCGTCCCGCCAGTTGGCCGCCGCCAGCGTTGTGCCAGATCGATCAAGCAGCAAAATATCCAACGCGCCTGTCACATCGGCGACGCGTTCCAGAAAAATACTGATATCCTGAAAGGATTCCGTCGGGTTTCGAACCGCAGCATTCCGAAGGACCGGATTATCGCTCAGCACCACTGGCAGCTGTCGATAGCGTTCAAACTGGCTGACCAGACGATCCGACGCCAGTGTTAGACTGCCCTGCCCGCTGACCTCCAACTGATCCAGTGCCTCGTTATACGACCACCGCCACACCCCCCAAAGCCAAGGCGTGGCCAGAATGGCAACTAACAAAACTATGATGACACGCTTCAACACGAGGGCTCCGTTTTCGAGGTATAGCAACGTATTACCTGTACCCAATAAGGCGTCAAGCCATCAGGCTTGTCATCACACCAGTTCGGCTCCAATATTGGCGGCGAATAACTACAGGATTCCCCCGATGCAAAAACCACCCAAGCAGCTAAACCTGTCGCCAGCCACCCGCGCGGCGCAAGCGTTGCATATCATTGACGAACGTACTGGTGCCATCAGCCCGATGATTGATTTGTCCAGCACCTATGCGCGCGACGAAAACTATGAACCACGGCAATCCTATATTTATGGTCGCAGCGGCGGTCAGACCGTCAAACACGCCGAGGCGGTACTGACCAGCCTTGAAGGCGGTGCTGGATCGCTGCTGTTTGCCTCGGGCATGGCCGCCGTTGTTGCCCTGTTAGAGACATTAGACACAGGCGATCACGTCGTTGCCCCGCAAATAATGTATCATGCGGGCATGACGTGGATTCACCGCCTAACCCAAAAGCGCGGGATCGAGGCTACGTTTTTTGACCAAACAGACCCATCCGCACTGGCAAACGCTGTAAAGCCCGGCCAAACGCGGATCGTCTGGATCGAGACCCCGACGAACCCGAACTGGGATGTTATCGACATTGCAGAAGCCGCCGAGATTGCCCACGCAGCGGGTGCGATCCTTGCTGTCGATTGTACCACCTCGCCGCCCAGCACGACGCAGGCGTTGGCCCTTGGGGCGGATATCGTTTTTCATTCTGCAACCAAATATCTGAACGGGCATTCCGATATGACGGGCGGCGTGCTGACGACGGCGAACGCCAACGCGCTTTGGGATGAGCTAGAGGAAATCCGGAGTTTGCAAGGCAGTGTTATGGCCGGATTCGAGGCGTGGTTGCTGATCCGTGGATTGCGAACGTTGTATCTGCGTTATGATCGCGCGTCAGCCAGCGCTTTGAAGATTGCCACACATTTTCAAGGGCATAAGCTGATCGAGGCGGTGCTATACCCCGGCCTGCCCTCGCACCCCGGTCACGAAATTGCCAAGCGGCAGATGACTGGCGGGTTTGGCGGGATGATGTCGATTTTGATCAAAGGCGGTGCTGCGCAGGCGATTGATGTCTCGCGGTTTACTCAAGTGTTCGTGCCGGCAACATCGCTGGGTGGGGTCGAAAGCCTGATTGAACACCGCAAATCAAACGAGGGGCCGCATTCTATCGTTGCCGACAACCTTATCCGTCTATCGATCGGGATCGAGGACGTTAACGATTTGATAGCAGATCTGGAACAAGCCTTGGAGCGGGTAGAATGATTAAGACTTTCAACCAAAATCCGCGCGACCCGGGGTTCGTTCAGAACCCCTATCCGTTTTATGACAGTGTTCGGGACGCAGGGCGGCTTTTTCATTGGGCCGAGTACGGGCATTTGTGTTCGGTCGAACATAAAACCGTTAACACAATCCTGCGCGATCGTCGGTTTGG
>JAGLUD010000225.1 GCA_023134935.1 Paracoccaceae bacterium
ATTTCAACAACCAATCCAGCAGGATGGTTTCCAAGAAGGCTTCACAGATTTCGACCACGCGTCCGGTCGGGTGGAACCAGCGCCCGAGGTGGAGCCTCAGACCGAGGCACTGCCTCTTGGTGCCGCCCGCGCGCAATTGCATGAGAACTATATCATCGCGCAAACGAGCGACGGTATGATCCTAGTTGATGCCCACGCTGCCCACGAACGGTTGGTATACGAACGTCTGAAAACCCAGATGTCCGAAAAGGGCGTCGCCGCCCAAGCTCTCCTGATCCCCGAAATCATCGAGATGTCCGCCGACGATATCTCCCGTCTACTAACCGCAGCGCCAGATCTTACTGAACTTGGCCTAACCATCGAGGCCTTCGGCGGCAACGCCATCTGCGTCCGCGAAACCCCCGCCATCCTTGGCGAGGTTAACGCCCGTGCAATGATCGAGGACATCGCGGACGAGCTTGCCGATCTTGGCCAGACCCAAACCGTCAAAGACCGGATCGAGGCGATCCTGTCGCGTGTCGCCTGTCACGGATCGGTCCGCACGGGTCGACGTATGTCCGCGCCAGAAATGAACGCCCTGCTGCGCGAAATGGAAGCAACCCCGCATTCGGGGCAATGCAACCATGGCCGCCCGACCTACGTTGAGCTAAAGATGAGCGATATAGAACGCCTGTTCGGGCGAACCTGAAGGATGTATTGATGTCTGAAACGACACTCCCCAACCACCCATTGCGTTACGAGCTGAGCAACGAATTGCACGCTCGGCCTTTTCCTGAACTTAAAGCGCCCTGCCGCGCTGCTTTCCTTGCTATCAAGAAGCCGAGCAAGGCGATTGAGCGTGATCGCTCGCTGGATCGCAAACACCTGATCGACCTGCTTGACCGCCACGGCGCAGCACACCCTGCCCCCGACGCGGATCATTATTCCGGTCAACTTGGGCGCGGGTTTTTGAAGTGGGAGATGCACACAGAATTCGTCACCTACACCATTTTCGCTGACAGCGTTGCCGAAACACCGTTTGATGCTGCTGTATTTTCGATCTTTCCGAAAGACTGGCTGGCAGATGCGCCTGGCGCTGTGCTTACGTCCGCGTTGGTCCGTGTGGAAGAATACAAAGACGACGCCGACCTTGATCGTATTTTGAGCACGAAACTCCCGCATTGGTTTGTGCCAGAAAGCCTCGCCGCGTCCCGCGTGATCGACAATGAGGCCATCGTTGCCGGAGATTTTCGTATAGACGAGGCCGGACACGTCCGGTTCGTCGTTTTGACCAAACCCGACATCGGATTGCGCCGCCTCGGGCGGATTGTTCAACGGTTGCTCGAAATCGAGACATACAAAACTGCATCAATGCTAACCCTGCCCATCGCCCGAACGGTTTCACGCCGTGTTGCGGAACTGGACTTTGATCTGACCGAGATCGTTCAACAAATGTCCAACGGCAACGGCGGGGAAATCGAAACCCTTGACCGCCTGCTAATAATGGCTGCGGAAATCGAGTTATTATCGTCCTCCACCGCCTTTAGGTTCGGCGCCGCGGGTGCGTATGAAGCAATTGTTAATCGCCGCATATCCGTGCTTCGCGAAGAACGCCTTCAGGGACGCCAGTTGTTCAGCGAATTCATGACGCGGCGCTATGATCCTGCAATGCGGACATGCCGGTCAGCACAAGAACGGCTGAAAGACTTGTCGGCCCGCGCCGAACGTGCGGCCAACCTGCTGCGGACACGCGTAGATGTTGCGGCGTCGGAGCAAAATCACGAAGTGTTAATCCAAATGGACCGCCGCGCCGCGCTACAACTGCGCTTACAAGAAACGGTCGAGGGACTGTCAGTCGTCGCGATAAGTTACTATGCCGTTAGTTTGGCGGGATATTTGCTGACACCGCTGGCTTACAAATATGGCTACGACAAATCGCTGGTACTTGCTGTGGTAACACTGCCAATCGTGGCGATCGTACTCGGCGCATCCAGACTTATCCACAAGCGGATCACAGATTAGATCGCGAACACTTTACGGCTGAATTTTGGGACAAAGCTTGAAGTATTCGCGCGTTACTATATGATAACTTGAAGTTAGTATTATAAATAGGCGCATTTCGTGCTTTCTATCGATTTAGTGACTAGTTTTTCAAAATACATATCAGGGCAGTTGACTCGGTGTTAACACATTGAATCAATGGGGCAAATTGGACTTGGGTATAGATAATGAAGAATTTTGGCCGAAAGCACGGCTTAGCTGTGCGCTTTAAGCAACTGATTCGTAATTTCCGCGATGACAGCGGTGCAACTACAGTGGAATTTGTCCTCTGGGTGCCGGTTTTCATGTTCATTTTGATGATCACAGTAGACGTAAGCCTACTGTTTTTACGCCAGTCCAACTTGTGGTACGTGGCACGTGATGGGGCGAGGCAAGCATCGCTACGTTTGATTACTGACGATGCAACCCTGCGAAACTTCGTCGAAACCCGAGGAACATTTGGCGGCGATCGCCCAACAGCGGTGGACGCGACTGCACCTGCATCAGAGAACACCCACATAGACACCGGGCTACAAACGGTAACTGTGGTTTTGCGTGTGCCCATGGTCGATGTCGGTATTTTTGGAATCTTAAATATTGGTGGAAGAGCTATTAACGTTGGCAATTCGGGCGATCTTGTTGCCTTTGTCAAAATGCGTCTTGAACCTATTTAATCGCATTTGGGGGACACCAGAATGCATACGTTTATACTGCAGACCAAACGCTTCATCCGCAATGAAGACGGCATAGCCACGGCTTGGGCCATTGGCTGGCTGATTTTATGCTTCTCGATTGCGGGACTTTCCATCGATGCAACCAATGCATGGAAAGTTAAACAAATCTTGCAGTCCACCGCTGACGTTGCTGCTCATGCTGGTGGTCTGGAACTGGGAACTGTCGGGAATGACAGCATTGAGGCCGCTGTAATTTCTTCGGCCAACCAGTATGCCATGCTGAACATGAACTCCGATCGTTATGGCGATGTTCTCGTTGATAGCGACATTCAAGTTGGATACTGGAATCACGACACCCAGGTGTTCACGGAAATGGCCGTCGGAGATCTCAATCCTCCGCGAGCTGTGCGTGTTGTAACACGCCAAGATGGCGTTAACAGCTCGAAAGTCGGCACATTTTTCTTACGTTTTATCGGGTTTGACGCTTTTACCGTATCAACTGAAGCCATTGTCGAAAGTTTTGTTTCGATATGCGAAAAAGACGGGCTAAAAGCATATGGCAACGTGAGAATGTCCACTCAGCAATCTTTCTTAGGAAGGTATTGCGTACACGGGGAAGGCGGGATCAATTTTTCGACCCAAAACTTCTTCGATGATGGTGCGATCGCAAGTATGGTAGATTTGAACGATTGTGGTCCGGATCTCGATCACTGCATGGACGATCTCAACCCGGGCGTTGAGGCTGCGTTAACACAAGATTCCGGGCAGACCTTCGGAAAGCTCATTCGGATTGATGAAACGATAGCGAATTTGCAAAACCCGCGTTCGGACGATATTGCCGAACTTGGCTATATTACAAACCCAGTTGTTAAGGAGCATCCTTATGCAGATTTTGATGCCACTCAGCTGGTGGAAGGTGCAATTAACTATGTGGACTGCGGTGGTGGGCAGGGCAATAATTTAGACATGGGTGGACTTGCTGCTGTGAACAATCGAGGCGGCGGAACCGATGATGGAGCGGCCACAATCGCGGAACAAATTACCAAAGCAAATATTGTAGTCGTCGGTATAAATTGTGATTTTGGATTCGATAAGTCGATTACTTACGAAAGTGCCGTTTTCGCAACCACATCGACAGGCCGACAAACCGTATCCAGTTCTGCTGGTGCCATCTTTGGCCGCCCCGACAATTGCGGTAAAGGTGGTGAAGTTGCTATCGTCACAAAAGGTGATGTACATTTTGCAGCGCAGATAAGCGCTTTCGATTTGGAAATGATTGTGGCGGGCGACGTCGGCCTCGCATCGCTGGGCAACAATGGCGACAGTATCCACGAGGGAACGACAATCATGGCTGGCGGCGACATTAACATCTCAACCAAGCATACCTTTGCTAATTGTTTCGGCACGGAGACAGCGCTTGATGTGAAGTGGACCCTTCGCTACGTCAAGTAATTTGCCACTAAAAGTCATTAAACCCGATGCCGTGATTTTCGACATCGGGAATGTGCTTATTACGTGGCACCCTGAAAAGCTTTACGACGCCTTAATGTCGCCCGATGAACGTCGGGCGATGTTTGCTTCGGTTGATCTGCACACAATGAACGACCGGATTGATCATGGCGAAAACTGGCGGGATGTTGTTTATGCAACTGCATCGGTCAACCCAGAATACACCGACATGATCCGCCTGTGGCATGATCGCTGGGCGGAGATGGCGACACCATCGATCTCTAAGTCATGGCACATATTGCGCCGCCTGCGCCAACAGGGAACCCCCGTCTTTGCCCTAAGCAATTTCGGGATCGAAACGTTCGCCTTTGCTGAAACTCTTTACCCTGAGCTGGCCGAATTTGACCGGCGCTTCATTTCCGGCCACATGGGCGTGACCAAACCTGCACGGCGCATTTACGAAATGGTCGAGGCTGAAACTGGCCTGAGCGGCGCACAGTTGTTCTTTGCGGATGACCGACAGGAAAACATCGATGCAGCAGAGGCCTTGGGCTGGCAGGGGCACGTGTTCACCTCACCCGACGGGTTGGAGGACGAGTTGGTCCGGTTAGGCGCTCTGAAGGCGTGCTAGTCGATCAATACATCCGGTTTTGCAAAAACAACCAATGTATCCAGGTCAGTAATCGTGATCGTCTGACCGTCAACCGACACACCATATGGTTTCAGGTTATTGAACGCACGCGACAGGTTTTCGGGTGTCATACCCAGATAGGACGCCAATATGCGTTTTTCGATGGGCAGTTGATATGCCAGCACGTCGCCTTGTCGATGGTGCTGCTTCAGAATGTAATTCGCCAACCGTTCAATCGAAGTGCGCAGCTTCAGGTTCTTCATATTGCGGATCGTCGCGCGGTAACAGCGCGACAGCTCGTCCACGATGGCGAGTGCGAATTCGGTATCGGTTGCAAAAACCTCACGAACGTTCTCGGACGGGATCATAATGATCCGCGACTTTTGCAACGTACGCGCAGACATCAAATTCATGCGGTCTTTCATCGTCGCGGCAAGAATGAATGTCGAGTTTTCGTAAAGGGTCGTTACTGACGTTTCGCGGTTCGACCAGGTCGAGAACAGCTCCACACAGCCGGACTGAACGATATGCAGAAAGTCCGCGGGTTCCCCTTCGGAGATCATCACCATGTTCGGTGGAAAGTTCTGAACGAAGGCTCCACGTGTAAGAATATCGAACGACTCTTCGGTCATTTCTGCGAAGAGAGGGAGCTCCATTATTGATTCGAATCGCGCGGCTGTCATTTTTTGACCTTTCGGGCTGCTTGACATTTATCAAGCAGTTCTCTGAGTAAAGTCAAGAGACGACGCAGTAGTTTTTCTCGCGCCATTTGACCTAATTTTATT
>JAGLUD010000226.1 GCA_023134935.1 Paracoccaceae bacterium
TCGTTCTTGATTTCGGTGCCGTCGGACAAGCGGGCAGCCCATGTGTTATGCGTGGCTTTGGCGAACTTTTTGGCCTTTTTCAGGCGTTTGAGGAAATCCTTGATGTCGGCATCACTGCTAACCCGCCCCGCCGTGACAGCATATTTGGAACCCCGATCAGCGACAACGCCCGTGAACTGGATGAAATCCGGTAGCATTAACCCAGTTTCGCAGGCTTCGGCCCACCCGTTGCCCAGTCCAGAAGTTCCACCGTATGCACGATCGGCACGTCAGTCCCCGAGCCGATTTGCATCATGCAACCGATGTTGCCTGCCGCGATGATCTGGGGTTCAAGAACCTCCAGCGTTGCCACTTTGCGGGCCTTCAGCTCGCCCGATATTTCGGGCTGCATCAGGTTATATGTACCGGCCGAACCGCAGCATAGGTGCGGGTCCTCGGGTTCAAGAACCGTAAAACCAGCCTGCGCCAACAAACGTTTAGGTGTAAGCTTAATTTGCTGGCCGTGTTGCAAGGAGCAAGCCGAGTGGTAGGCCACGCGGATATCTCGTTTTTCAACCGTATTCAGGCCAAGGTCTGCCATCACTTCGGTAATGTCTTTTGCTAGTGCCGAAATCGTCGCCGCGTCCTGCGCCATTGGGTCATTGCGGAACATATGGCCGTAGTCTTTCACCGTCGTCCCGCAACCGGAGGTGTTTATGATCACCGCATCGAGGCCTTCGCCGTTTACTTCCACCATCCAACTGTTGATGTTCTTGGCGGCGGATTTGTGGCTGTCTTCCGTCTTGCCCATGTGATGGGTCAGCGCGCCGCAACAGCCCTGCCCTTGCGGGATCACGACGTCGCAGCCGTGGCGGGTTAGCACGCGGATGGTTGCTTCGTTAATGTCTGTATCCAAGGCACGTTGCGCGCAACCCGTCATCAAGATCACCCGTTTGCGGCGTTCACCCTGTGCGGGGAAAACTTGAGGTTTGTCCATCAGGCTGGGCGGAGGCATTGTTGCAGGGGCGAAATCGACCATGGACTTCAACATCTTGGGCAAAGCAAATTTGAACGGCTTTGCCATCCATGCACCGTAAATCGCCAAGCGGAAGCGATTGGGGTAAGGCAGAATTTTCGACAGCACGAAACGCATTCCGCGATCGAAAAACGGGCGTTTATAGTGGTCGTTAATGTATTCACGCGCGTGATCCATCAGATGCATGTAATGCACCCCTGACGGACAGGTGGACATACACGCAAGACAGGACAGGCAGCGATCCACATGCAGGACGGTTTTTTCGTCCGGCGTGCGGTTGTTTTCCAGCATATCCTTAATCAGGTAAATGCGGCCACGTGGACTGTCTAGCTCGTCGCCCAAAATCTGGTACGTAGGGCAAGTCGCGGTGCAAAAACCGCAATGGACACAGGTGCGCAGGATCTCGTTCGCGCGTTCTATGCCCGGGTCTTGCATCTGTTCGTCAGTGAAATTCGTCTGCATGTCAGCCCATCCGCCCTGTGTTCAGGATGTTTCGTGGATCGAACTTGGCGCGAAGCCCCGCGTTCAGGAATTCGATTGCCTTTGGTTCAGGATGAAATACTGGCAGGCTGGCCGAGGCTTCGGATGCCCGCACCAACGTTGCATTGCCGCCTATGTCGCCCATAACTGTTCGCAGGTTCGAGCCTTCCGGAGCCAGCGCCCAAACCAATCCGCCGCCCCAATCGAATTGCACATCGAACGCGCCGGTTTTGCACAACGCGGCACCTAGTTTTGGCCCGTCGGAAGGCTTGACCGAGAACCGCCATATATCACCTTCGCGACCTGCGAAATCCGTTAGATCACGCACGATAGACCAGTCGAAATCTGTCACTGTACCGCCCAGCTTTTTCACAAGCTCGGAAGCGCGATAGTTAACGGAACCTTCAAGCCCTTCGACCCGAATAACCGTCTTGCCTGCAACATGTGCGGCCCCGTTCACATCGAAGGGCGAACCGAGAGCTGCGGACATGGTCGCAACGGCCTCCTCAGTCGATTGACCGTCAATCATTACAGTCGCGGCGGCCTCGGGCGCTGGCAGGACTTTGAAACTGATTTCAGTCAACACGCCTAGTGTGCCGTTGCTGCCCGTCATCAGTTTGACCAGATCATAGCCGGTGACATTTTTCATCACCCGCCCGCCATTTTTCAGTATTTGCCCTTGGCCGTCGACAAACCGCACGCCGATCACGCTGTCGCGGCACGCACCGGCTTGAATGCGGCGCGGGCCAGAAGCGTTGGTGGCGACGACGCCGCCGATGGTGGATTGGCCAGCGGCACCGTAAAGTCCACGCATATCGCTTGGCTCGAACGGTAGGCGTTGGTTTTCAGACGTCAGCGCGGCTTCGATATCGGCCAGCGGCGTGCCAGCCTTAGCCACAAGCGTCAACGCGCCCGGTTCGTATAAAGTGATGCCACTTAGGCCAGAAGTGTGGAGCGTTTCACCTTC
>JAGLUD010000227.1 GCA_023134935.1 Paracoccaceae bacterium
GCCGTCGAATACTTCGTCAGCTTCTATGACTACTACCAGCCCGAGGCATACGTGCCCCGATCCGACACATACATCGAAAAAGAATCCCAGATTAACGAGCAGATCGATCGAATGCGCCACTCCGCCACCCGCGCGTTGCTGGAACGCGACGACGTGATAATCGTGGCGTCGGTTTCTTGCATCTACGGTATCGGTTCGGTGGAAACGTATGGCGCTATGGCGCAAGATTTGGTGGTCGGCAAACAATACGCCCAACGCGACGTGATGGCCGATCTGGTCACGCAACAATACACCCGCAACGATCAGGGCTTTCAGCGTGGTTCGTTCCGCGTTCGCGGTGACAGCCTCGAAGTCTGGCCCGCCCACCTTGAGGATCGCGGTTGGCGGTTTTCGTTTTTCGGGGATGAATTGGAAAGCATCGCCGAATTTGACACCCTCACGGGTCAACGCACGGGTAAACTTGACCAAGTCCGCATCTACGCGAACTCCCACTACGTGACGCCCAAACCGACGCTGAAACAGGCGATGGTGGAGATCAAGAACGAGCTCAAAACCACCCTCGACCGTTTCGTGAACGAGGGCAAACTGCTTGAGGCCCAACGACTTGAGCAACGCACCAACTTTGATCTGGAAATGCTGGAGGCCACCGGCGTGTGCAACGGCATCGAGAACTATTCCCGTTACCTAACCGGCCGCGCCCCCGGCGAGCCGCCCCCCACGCTATTCGAATACATCCCCGATAACGCACTAGTTTTCGCGGATGAATCCCACGTTTCAGTCCCGCAGATCGGCGGCATGTACAAAGGCGACTTCAAACGCAAATCGACGCTGTCGGAACACGGCTTCCGCCTGCCGTCCTGCATGGACAACCGCCCCCTCAAGTTCGAGGAATGGGACGCCATGCGCCCGCAGTCCGTCTTCGTATCCGCCACCCCGCAGAAATGGGAATTGGAACAATCCGGCGGCATCTTCGCCGAACAAATCATCCGCCCAACAGGCCTGCTCGACCCCCCCGTCGAAATCCGCCCCGTGGAAATGCAGGTCGACGACGTGCTGTCCGAAATCCGTATTGTCGCCGCCAAAGGCCAGCGGGTGCTGGTCACGACGCTAACCAAACGCATGGCGGAAGACCTGACCGAATACCTGCACGAACAAGGGGTGCGCGTGCGCTACATGCACTCCGACATCGACACGCTGGAACGTATTGAGATCCTTCGCGACCTACGCCTAGGCGTCTTCGACGTGCTGATCGGCATCAACCTCCTGCGCGAGGGCCTCGACATCCCCGAATGCGGGCTGGTGGCCATTTTGGACGCCGATAAGGAGGGCTTCTTGCGCTCTGAAACATCGCTGGTGCAAACCATTGGCCGCGCCGCTCGGAACGAGGACGGACGCGTGATAATGTATGCGGACCGCATAACAGGCTCGATGGAGCGTGCGTTGAACGAGACCAACCGTAGGCGTGAAAAGCAGCACGCTCATAACATCAAACATGGGATCACACCGGCAACGGTGAAGAGAAACGTCGAGGATGTGTTGAAAGGTCTGTTCAAGGGCGACACGGATCAAGGCCGGATCACGACGAAGGTCGACAAAGCCAACTACGGCGCGAATTTGAAAACACATCTGGATGCGTTGCGCAAAGATATGCGCAAGGCCGCCGAAAATCTGGAGTTCGAAGAGGCCGCAAGACTGCGCGATGAAGTGCAGCGACTGGAAGCGGTAGACTTGGCCATCCACGATGACCCGATGGCGCGACAGTCTGCGATTGCGGCAGCAGGGGATGCGGCGGTTAAGGGGCGGAGTTCAGGGGGGAGAGCGGGGACGACTGTGGTTAAGGGGAAAGCTAAGAGGCGGGGGTAGTCAAAACAGCTTATTTATTATACGAAATACAACTATTAGCTGTTACACGAAGGACAAAAAATGAGTTTTATTAAAAAAGCCATTCTGTTTATTTTCTACTGGCTGCTGTTCGTTATACTTGGACTGGTTGTTGCTGTATCTTTATCACCAGAAAATACTGGCGCCTTCGGCGCTCTCGCCATCTTTATCATTGCTGGTGCCCCACTGGTTGCTTTTTTTATTGTTAAGAGTTCTACAAAAAGAAAAGCTGACGCCGCGATTGAGCTTGAGCTACGCAAAGAGCAGGAAAGTGGTGAAGTTGAACGTAGGCGGTTTATTGAACGAGAACGCTTACTAAGTGAGGTAGAACAACATCGGGCAGCGATCACCCGAAATATAGTTCGAGCAGTTAAGAAGAACGACTATAAAAGAGTAACCGAAGACAGATCGTCAGAAGCGATCACCGAATTCCTCTACAGCATATCTTTAGATCAAACCGCATTTACGCTAACAGAGGCTGAAGAACTAGTTCGCGATCACATTGATACTACAGCAACAATTGACAATGAAAAAGGGTTCGACCCTTCAGCGATTCCGATTGACGGTCATGAATTCGAGCGGTGGGTAGCTGTTTCGCTTGAAATGTTTGGCTGGCAAGCTGAGGTTACCAGCGCATCTGGTGACCAAGGTATTGATGTAATTGCATCAAAAAATGGGACGAAGGTCGGCATTCAATGTAAGCTATACTCTAGCCCTGTCGGGAATAAGGCTGTTCAAGAAGCAATAGCAGGAAAAAGGTACCATGGTGTAAACTACGTAGCAGTTCTATCGAACGCACAATTCACCCAAAGTGCTCAAGACCTAGCAACGATGAACGATGTTTTCTTGCTCAGTCAACACGACATTCCCGAGTTGGATAGCTACATTTAACAAAACAACCCGTAGGGTGTGCGGTCCCCACCGAAATCCTTGAACGGTTTCGCTTGCGTAAACCAAAAACAAAAAATCCGCGCCACTATCAAAATGGCGCGGATGTTAATGTTTCGCTTCAGACTGATCTAACAGCCTTGGCTTAGGCTACGCAGTTTGGGCCTCAGCGTCGCCACGTGGCGAGCAGTACCACAGCACTCCGGCAACCAGCAGCAGTGCTGGAACATCGCCAATCATGTGGCCCATTTCATTGCCATCCGCGATCCCGTGGTATGCCATGATCACAGCGTGAACGATGCTCGACCATATGGTAAAGGTGATCAGGCTTTCATGTTCAGACGGGTTTTTCGCAGCCTTGATTAGCATCACCCCGAGCACAAAATAAACCCCGCAAATCATTTGGAGATAATAGGAGCCCTCACCCCCGTGCCAGACCCATCCGGCAGGCCAAACCAGCCCGAGCGGATAGATGAATAGAAAGATTATGCCAAATAGTAATAGCGCCAATTTCAGATATTTTTCACGTGTTTCAGCATTCATAGCAAGTCCCTCGTATAATGATAATAGGAGTACGCACTTGGTAGGAAGTAACGAACGCATACCACATGTAGACGGTTATGTCTAACGCAGGACTAAATGTGCCGACTTATGGTGGCTGGAGCACTACGCCGAGGTATAAACTACGTCATACATCACCGGCGCGAAGTTCTTGCATAGATCGTTGATCCGCCGGCTCCGCACTCGCATTTCGTCGGACCGTAACATCGCTTGAAAATCCTCGCGCGTTTCCCATTGCGAGTAGTTCGCGATCCGCGTTTGCGCGTCGTTCACATGCAAGGTTGCCGAGACGAAACCCGGTTGCTCGCTGATAAAATCGTCACATGTCCCGCGCAGTTCATCCAACAGATCATCGCACGTCCCGGGGTTCACCTCAAATGTCGTGATAACGGTTTGTAATTTGTGGCCTTTGGAAATTGTCGGCATAGCGTCCTCCATGGTTATCACCACCCTACCCCCACAACCACCAAAGGCCAAACCCTAAGAGGGTAAATCGACCCGCGCGACCATATGCACCGTGCCCTTCACGCTCGTCCCCCATTTGATCGAAGCATTGCTGTTCCCCGCCAGTTGCGCCGTGGGCACGATATACTGCGCCACGTTGCTGCCGTTCAGGATGTCGCCCTGTGGCATTACCGCATCAACGCCCAATGCCTGCCCGCCAAACGGCAGTTTCGCCGATAAATCCACCGACCAGCTAGCGGACACACCTGCCTGTGTAACCCGCACTACCGCGGGGCTTTCCGTACGCTCCACGACCTCGTCAAACGAGTTGGCAGCAAACGTCACCGCTTTCGTCACACTATGATCGAACGTGCCTTCCGAAGTATCCACGCCATCGACCCGATCAATCACGCCACTGCCAATGGTTTTGAACGTGTTCCCGACCACCGAAATCCCGTCGATCGTGTGACCCATCCCAAAGGGCGCGAGGCGGATGTAGGTGAACCATGTCGGCGTGTCCCCCGCCGTGAAAATATTCCCCGTCAGCGACAGTGTTCCGAACGGACGAGTGCTCGCAACCGCATTTGCTTTAACGTCGTGCTCGTTATTTAGCTCGATCCAGGCATTATCGATATAGTTAGCCGATAACGTCGTCTTGCAACTTTTCTGGGTCAGCACGATCCCTGCCGAGCGCTCCCCGTCGACCGAGTCATCGCCTTGCCAGAAATGGTTGCCCGAAATGATATGCCCACCACCGTTCAGCACCCCGAAATGCAGAAACCGAACCGCGCGATTGTTGCGGATTTTAATGTCGTTGCTATTAGTATTGAACGCGATCGTCGTGCGGTACTGCACCAACGCACCGTACTCGTTCGACAAAAACTCGTTGTCGTGGACAGACATACCGTTGCAACCGTTACCGATCGACGTGATCCCCCGATCCCGAGGCTTCGTGAACCAGCAATCGTGGATGTGCCACGCGATCCCGTCCTTGGGCAGCATGATGCCGCTCGCATCACCGAAACAGCCAAACTCCACACCTTCGATCTGGAAGCGTTGCACGCTGGCGAACCCTGAGAAATCGAGCAGATACTTGAACCGTATAAACGTGTAGGTCTGGGAACTTGGCGCTGAATGCAGCGGTTGACTTAGCTTGATCGTGCCAAGTGCATCGTCCTTATCCGTCACATAAATTTCGCGCCCAACGCCAGCACCTGTAATCAACGATCCCACGGGGATAGACGCGATGTTAACCACGTTGCTCAGCACCAACTGATCACCGCTGGAGTACGTCGCCGTGCTGGTAAACGCCTCCGTATTCCACGGAGAACCCGCGCTAACCTCCAGTTGTCCGTTACGCAGAATACGACGGTTAGCGTAAGTGTCCTTGTTGCCTACAGCCGCGTGCACATCAATCGGTTCATCCAACTGGATACGCATGCCACCCATATCCAGCGACTCGTGATCTGTGAAGTTGAACAAAGCCTGAAGCGCCTTTTTGAAGGCGAGCGTCTCGTCACCGAACGCATCGACATAAGTCG
>JAGLUD010000228.1 GCA_023134935.1 Paracoccaceae bacterium
GTGCGATCCTGTCCTACATCATGTGTGTAGCGATGAACCGTAAGTTCCTTGCGGTGATATTGGGTGGTTTCGGTGGCCCATCTGGCCCCGCAATGGAAATCGAAGGCGAGCAGATCGCAATCGATGCCGACGGTGTAGCCGCAGCACTTGGCGAGGCTGACAGCGTTATCATCGTTCCGGGTTACGGCATGGCGGTTGCACAAGCACAGCATCCGATCTCGGAGCTGGTCAAACGTCTACGCGCTAAAGGCAAGACCGTGCGTTTCGGCATCCACCCCGTTGCGGGTCGCTTGCCAGGCCACATGAACGTGCTGCTGGCCGAGGCCAAAGTGCCCTACGACATCGTAATGGAGATGGACGAACTTAACGCCGATTTCCCCGAAACCGACGTGGTTATTGTGGTTGGCTCCAACGACATTGTGAACCCTGCGGCCCAGGACGATCCTAATTCGCCAATCGCAGGTATGCCGGTTCTTGAAGTCTGGAAAGCGAAGCAGGTGTTCGTCTCCAAACGCGGGCAGGGCACTGGATATTCCGGTATCGAGAACCCGCTGTTCTTCAAAGAGAACACGCGGATGTTCTATGGGGATGCGAAAGCCTCGGTAGATAATCTGCTGAAGCTGATCGATTAATAAAAAAGGGCCGGAGATGATCCGGCCCTTTTTCGTTAGGATTGTTAAGACGTTATGGACGGATAAGTGTCCAACCCTCGTCTTGTAATCTTATCAAATCAACTACACCTGCTGGAACATGCTCGGCAAATCCCACGATCGGAGGGGCCACGCCGCCCGCTTTCCGTGTCATCCCTGCAATTGTATTTCCACAAGCGACGAAGGCTACATTCGGCATACTTTGGCCAAATGAGTTCAGGCGCTCCAGTACTGGCGATGTATCTTCGCGCAGCATGTGTAGCCCGGCATTGAATGCAACAATACGAACAATCAGTTCTTCACCAATTCCTTCATAATATTTGGTTGCGTTTGCGGCCACGTTAAGAACGGTGGTCATCTTGGCTTCAGTATTGTCCGTGATGTACAGCGCTAGATAATGAACGCCTTCTTCTTTTTCCTGCGCTTGAGCAGGCGTGATTGCCAGCAGTACCATTGTTAGTGATGTAGCAATTAGTTTTATGATTGATTTCATAATTTTACTCCCCTTTAGAAGGATCATGCTAACAACTGAATATGTATATGTGAAGCTTTTTGTTGTACAGGAAAAATGTGTTAAATAAAATGCTCGAGTGATTATCAGTCAATTTGAGGCGCAAAGACGAAATTATCTTGCGGGATGTATTCCGCGCCACGTCAGTTGGCATGACGCGAAAACCCTTACTAGTCAGGTAAAATCGCCAGCTTATACAAGTGCCATGTTGCATGCCCAAGCACTGGCAACACGACGATCAGCCCTATAAACATCGGGATCATCGCAACCAATAATAGCAGCGCAACGATCACTCCCCACGCCAACATCACTACCATATTATTCAGAACTAAACTGAAACTCGTGATCATTGCCGTCACAACATCAATCTCCCGATCAACAAGAAGCGGGATCCCGACAACCGTGATCGAGAACAGTACGAAAGACAAGAATCCTCCGACCACACTGCCCATCAGCAGCATCGTGATACCTTCTTTCGTCAGCAATATGTCGGTCGAAGTCATCACATTGGTCAAAGGTTTTAGACCGAATGAAAGCGCAAATACCAAATGCGCCATGTACACCCAGATCAAGAATATGAACAGCACAACGAA
>JAGLUD010000229.1 GCA_023134935.1 Paracoccaceae bacterium
TCACGGATTCTTCACGCTCGATCAAGCGACTGACCTCGTACATGCCAACGGCGACAAATGGGCCGATTAACGGAAACCCAGCCGCAAGCGGCACAATCGAGATGTCTGACTGCCACACCACAAATTGAAGATATAGAACGACACCTAGTGCCGCGAAAATTGCACCAAAGATAATTCCGTAGATTGGCGCTTTGCGAAAATCGGACCAGCCTTTACCCAATGCAACTTTTAGATCTGAGAAGTCCAGTTCGGCAATTTCCGGCATGGGTTTCGTTTCGCTAATGTCAGTCATTTCTGTTCCCTGTAGATAAGATTTATTGAAACCCTGCGATATCGCGTCGGCGTAATCAAGAAAAACTTGAGGTATATCAACATTCTAATTTACAAAATCCCTTGTGGATTGACAGGGAGGGGAATCGTAAACTACACTCACCCAATGTAAAAAGAAGTTATGCAAAGTAACTCTTACGGGGGAACTGCTATTAAGTATCGTATCAAGACACTGTTACTGTCGCTGATCTTAGCTTCATTTTGGAGCGCTCCGGCCTATGCACAGGCGGATATAGAGGAGGGCGCGAAGGTATTTCGCCGCTGTTTCTCTTGTCATATGGTAGGCACAAATGCGTTCAACCGCACCGGCCCACATCTAAATGATTTGTTCGGTCGCGCCGCTGGATCCGTCGAAGGGTTCAAGTATTCCGACGATATGTTACGCGCTGCATCCGGTGGATTAATCTGGGATGTAGAGCATCTCGACGAGTTTATCGAAAATCCTAAAGAACTGGTCTCACGCACGAAGATGCGTTTCAAAGGTATCAAAGATCCAGAGGATCGCGCGAACCTGATGGCGTACTTACGCCAGTTCTCGGACAACCCCGCCAACATCCCCGAAGCAGAGCCAACATTGCAGGCACGCGATCCAGATGTGGATCCAGCCATTTTGGCAATTAAAGGCGACCCTGAATATGGCGCGTATCTGTCCGGCGAATGTGCCACCTGCCATCAGGTTAATGGCGGCGACGACGGCATTCCGTCGATCGTTGGCTGGATGCAAGAAGACTTTGTGACGGCGCTGCAGGCCTACAAATCCGAACATCGCGCCCATCCCGTGATGCAACTTATGGCTAAACGGCTCTCGAACGAAGAAATCGCGGCGCTCGCGGCGTATTTCGAAACAATAGAATAAGGGACTGAGTAACCAAGAAATATTGAATCAACCAACCAAGGGAGAATAGAAATGAAATTAGATAGACGTGGATTTATTGGCGCAGGTGTGGCGACCGCCGCAACCCTAAGCGCACCGATGGTTATGGGGGCCGCACATGGTAAACCCAAAGTCGTTGTAATTGGCGGCGGGGCAGGCGGTGCAACCGCTGCGCGCTATATAGCCAAGGACAGT
The DNA here is from genome assembly GCA_023134935.1 of Paracoccaceae bacterium. Lineage (GTDB taxonomy): Bacteria > Pseudomonadota > Alphaproteobacteria > Rhodobacterales > Rhodobacteraceae > NORP23. Next base: position 1,400 of record JAGLUD010000229.1, read on the forward strand.
GCAGGCGCAATTGATGTTACATTGATCGAACCAACGCGCACCTACTACACATGCTTCTTCTCGAATCTCTACATTGGTGGTTTCCGTGATTTCGCCTCCATCGGCCACAGCTATGGCACGTTGGCAGCGGAATACGGCATTAACGTCGTGCACGACTGGGCCATTGGCGTTGATCGTGATGCGAAGACCGTAACTTTGGCAGGTGGTTCGAAAATTCCATACGACAGTCTGGTTATCTCGCCGGGTATCGATTTTATCGATGGTTCCGTTCAGGGTTGGGACTTGTCGTCGCAAAATGCCATGCCGCATGCCTATAAGGCTGGTTCGCAGACACAACTGCTGAAGGCACAGGTTGAATCGATGTCCGCTGGTGGCACGTTTGCTATGGTGGCTCCGCCTAACCCATACCGTTGTCCTCCTGGACCATACGAGCGTGTTTCGATGGTTGCCCACTTGATGAAGGAAATTAACCCGACGGGTAAAATCCTTATTCTTGATCCTAAGCCGAAATTCTCCAAACAGGGTCTGTTTGAAGAAGGTTGGAACAAGCACTACGCGGGCATGATTGACCGGATCGATCCAGACTTTGGTGGTGCGAACATCGAAGTGCGCCCCGATTCCATGGAAG
>JAGLUD010000023.1 GCA_023134935.1 Paracoccaceae bacterium
CCGTTGATTATCGTGGTCGAGGGGGCTGCGATACCGCGTGTTTGCAGCTCCATAACGATTTCATCGTTAATGTTGGCACGACCGGACTTGTAGGCAATACATACGATGTTCAGCGCGACGGGGGCACATAGCTCCAACGTTGGTTCAGCGGTAACTTTCCGGCCCAGATATCGCGCGAGGTCGCAGTTTTGATTGATTGCCGCGCCCAGTTTATCGGTTCCGTGTTCTGTCAGTTGTGTCCAAACCTTCAGTGCCCGAAACCCGCGTGACAGCTCCGGCCCGTAATCGGTTGGCCAAGGTCCACCCGCCGCAAGTCCGCGTTTTTGTCCAGCCAGATATTCGGCCTGCATGGTAAAGGCGCGCAAATGGTCGGCGCCGTGGCGGATCAGAACAAAGCCCACCGCGTAATTGACGTGCCACCATTTATGAAAGTCAAACGCCAGCGAATCCGCGCGGGTGATACCTTTCAGGCGAGGTCGCAGGTTTTCAGATAGCATCAAACTCGCCCCGAATGCGCCGTCGACGTGAAACCAGATATCCTCGGCCGCGGCGATATCGGCGATGGCGTCCAAATCGTCGATCGCGCCGACGTTTACGCTGCCCGCCGTGCCGACAATGCAGAACGGGGTTTTCCCTGCAGCTTTGTCAGTAGCAATCGCGGATTTCAGCGCGGGGATGTCCATTTCGAAATTCTCGTCCACCGCTATCAGGCGCAAAGCATCCGTGCCTAGCCCCAGCAAATCGAACGCGCGCGCCACACAGTTGTGCGTCTGAACGGAGGTGTATCCGACTAGTTCAACCGCCCCGTTCCCGCCCTTTTGATTAGCAAACGCCAGCTTCGTATCTCGCGCGACCTTCAAGGCAACAATGGTCGCCATCGAGGTGCCTGACACCACCAACCCGCTGGAGTCCGTTGGAAAGTCGAACAATTCGCGCACCCAATCCACCACTTGGTTTTCGACGTAAATCGCCCCGTGATCCCGCCCACCGAGGTTGGCGTTCATCGCAGCGGCGGCGATATCGGCAACCATGCCGCCAGGCGTGCCCGCCCCGTGGACCCAGCCGAAAAATCGAGGGTGCGTGTTGCCAACTCCGTAGGGCAACAGGGCCTGAACGGCCTGTTGCGTCCGTTCAATACCGACGCCCTCGCGGGGGAGGTCAACGGTTAACGATTGCTTAATATCATCGGGTAACGGGGTCCAAACACGGCCCTCGCTTGCGGTTTGCATTTTGTTAAGCGCGGCTTCCAGCATGTCGTGAGCTGAAGCGCGAAGGGCGCTCCAATCTTCGGGGTCTAGGGAATTATTGGTCATGTTAGTGTCTCCAGAAAGCGACCGAGAACAGAACGTAGACCGCCATCAGCTCCAACCGCCCGATCAACATCGCAGCGCTTAGAACCCATTTTGCGGAATCCGGTAAGCTTTCGAAATTTCCCGAGGGTCCGATTAGTTCGCCCAACCCCGGACCAACGTTCGCAAGGGCGGTTGCCGCTCCGGATATCGCGGTCACGGCGTCCAAGCCCAAAAGGCCCAGAATGATCGCCAAAGTTGCTAACGACAACATGAAGGCGATGAAAAACGCGGTGACCGAGCTCATGACGTCCTCGCCTACACGGCGGCCTTGGTAGCGCGGAACGAACACGCCACTTGGGCTGTGGATTTTCTGAATTTGGCTGCGAATGGCCGCTACCAAAAGCTGCCAGCGGAAGATTTTGATGGAACAGCAGGTTGACCCAGCACATCCCCCGACAAGGCCCATCAGGAAGAACATCATTACAGGAAACGCCCCCCAAAGGCCATAATCTGCGCTGGCGTATCCGGTACCTGTCAGGATCGAGGTGACGTTGAATAGCGATTGGCGGAACGTACCCTCGAACTCGCCTGCCGCGTTGAAATAGCGATAGCTGGCCATGCTGATGACCAAGATGGCCCAAAAGCCGAAGAACGCCCATACTTGCGAATCCTTGAACAAGGGTTTTGCACTGCCGTTCAGAATTTGCACGTAGCGGATAAATGGCAGACTGGCGAGGATCATGAAGATGGTCGAGACGTATTCGGTTGCTTCGCTGAACCCAACGAATGAATCATCGTAATTCGAGAACCCGCCTGTGGCGACGGTGGTTAACGCGTGCACGATTGCGTCGAACAAGCCCATGCCAACAGCGGCGTAAGAGGCGATGCAGGTAGCGGTTAACACGAGGTAAACGACGGAAATCGAGGTGGCGATTTCGGCTGCACGTGGCAGAACTTTACCGATGGTGTCAAAACCCTCGGATCGGAAAATCTGCATACCACCAACTTTTAGGGTTGGTAGGAAGGCCATGGCCACAACGATGATACCGACGCCTCCGAACCATTGCATTAGGCCGCGCCATAATAATGTGCCTTCGGGCAAGGTGTGAAGTTGCGTGAAAACGGTTGATCCTGTGGTGGTCAGGCCTGACATCGCCTCGAAAAACGCGTCGGTGTAGCTGGCGCTTGGCTCGCCTAACCAGAATGGCAGCGCGCCGAAAATAGGCAGAACCAGCCAGCTTAACGTGGTTAACAGGAACGTCTGCTGGATTGTTAAGACCTTTAGCGAGGCGTTTGCCGTGGCCAGCGCCATCAAAGCGCCTGCTACGACGGTGATCATCGCGCTTAGGGCGAAGTTTCCTGCATCGGAGTTTCCATACGCTAGATCAACGCCGAAAGGGACTAACATAGTTAGGCCCAATGCGCCGACCAAAAGGCCAATGATATATCCGACTGGTCTTAGATCGATCATAGCGCAAGGCTTGGCCTGTAGGCGTCAAACTGTCAAGTTAGCAATTCATATCGGGCGATATCGGATTTGGGCGACGAAACAGCACGCGCAGGTTACGCTTTATCAGGTTTTGCCAGACCAAATTGGGGAAACTGCGCAAGAAGTCCATGCCTGATCCCTCGCCTGCATTTTTGAACGTGGCCATGCCCACCGAAGGGATTGCGGGCAGGAAAATGCCCATTCCGGACGCGGGTTTACCAGCCTTAAGGTTGGCGAGTGCGCGACCTGTGGCGTTCGGGTTATTCCAGTCGGAATAGTATACGACGCAGTGATTTCTGTTGATTATGAACACGGCGTTGGGGAAGCTGCCATAGGCGACATGGGCGTGGCCGTTCAGGTCGTCAATCAGGATTGTTCGGCCCTCGCCATCCTCGAATTGCAGGGCGCGGGCGTTGGATAGTTTACCCTCGGCGTCGTGGTGTTTAGGGCGGGTTTTGCCGGGGTGGGCCTCGCGGACGTACATGATTGTGAAACTGGTGTCGGGGTATTTCTCGGTTAAGGTTTTCATCTTGCCGCGACGGCTTTGGTATAGCGGGCAGGTGATGGAGCCAATCTCCAGAACCAGAAAATCCCCGTTGAAGTCCAGCAGTTGGCGTTGGCCACCGTCCGTTGTTTGCATGGGGAAATCCTGCGCTTTGCGCCCCGCTGCCGGCCCTTGAAAATTGTCGAGTTCGTAGTGTCCTGCGGAAAAACTGTCGTAGTTATAATCAGCCACAATCAATCCCCTTTGGTTAACAAATTATCTGTCATTTGTTGGAGCACCCGTCGCGTGGTTTGCAGATCATCAGTGCTGATCCCGCGTTGGCTTTGCTCGATCAGCCCTGCTGCGAGCGGCACTAGCGTTGCTTGCATCCCCTGCCCTTTGGTGGTCAGGTTAACGCGTACACGGCGGCGGTCGTTGGCGTCGCGTGTTCGATTAACCAATCCTTTACCTTCCATCCCGTCGAGCAGTCTTGTCAGTGTCGTTTGGTCTTTGACCGAACGTTGGGCCAATGCACCAGGGGTTTGGCCGTCTTCTTGCCAAAGCAACAGCAAAACGGCCCATTCCTCGGCACCCATCTTGATGCCGTTGGCGCGGAAACGGTCTTGTAGATCACGGCGCAGAACGAAGCCTAGGCGGTTGATCCAGTATTGTAGTTGTTTCTCTGGTATGATTTTCATGTATGCATTCTACATTATATGTATATTACATGTAAATACACAAAAGAAAACCGGCAAGGTTGCCCTGCCGGTTGTCGGTTCAGCTGCCGCGGTTTGTTGGGTTGCCAATTGTAGCAAGGAATTCACGGCGAAGCTCTTTGTCTTCGCGGAAATCACCCAACATTGTCGACGTCACCATCGTAACGCCTGGCTTGTGGACACCGCGGGTGGACATGCAGTGATGCTCGCCTTCGATCACAACAGCCACGCCTTTTGGCTCTAACGTGTCGAACAAGGCGTTGGCGATCTGCGCAGTCATCTTTTCCTGCACCTGAAGGCGCTTGGCGAATGCTTCGACAACGCGCGCGAGTTTGGAAATGCCAACCACGCGGTCCGTCGGGATATAGCCGATGTGGGCCACACCAATGATCGGGGCCATGTGGTGTTCACAGTAGGATTCGTAACGGATGTCACGCAGGACAACCATTTCGTCGTACCCTTCGGTTTCGCCAAACGTGCGTTGCAGCATGGCGACAGGGTCTTCGCCGTAGCCACGGAACCATTCGCTGTAGGCTTTGGTCACGCGTTTTGGCGTGTCCAGCAGGCCTTCGCGGCTCGGGTCATCGCCCGCCCAACGCAGCAATGTTCGCACGGCTTCTTCGGCTTCTTGTCGCGAGGGGCGCTCTACCACAGTCGAAACATCCTTGGATTTTATTTCCGGGTCATAAACATTCACGTTGCATCTCTCCTATCAAAGCAGACTTGGGGGGAATCGTTCCAATTACAAGTCATTTGCTAGATCGACCCCCACTGTTAACACAAAATTTACCTTTTCAGGAAATTGTTAACAAAGCGTTAACGGACGCGAAATTCTGAACAATCATTATCCCATAGGTTGAATTAAGTAACCTTACCCAAAGCCTGCAAGATATCGTCAACCAGATCGCCAGCATCCTCTAATCCGACGGAGATTCGAACCAAACCGTCCGTAATCCCCAAATCTGCCCGCATTTCAGGCGTGAGGCGTTGGTGCGTTGTCGTAGCCGGATGAGTCACAAGACTTTTGGCATCGCCCAGATTGTTGGACAAAAGGATGATGTTCAAAGCGTTAAGGAACTTGAACGTCGCGCCCTGCCCACCTTTGATATCAAGCGCGATCACCGTCCCGCCAGCTGACATCTGTTTGGAGGCCAGTTCGTACTGAGGATGGCTTTCGAGACCGGGGAAGATGGTGTTGTTCAGGGCTGGATGGCCTTCAACAGTTTTGGCGATGGTCAACGCAGTGTCGGCTTGGGCGTTACAGCGAAGGCTAAGCGTTTCCAGACCTTTCAGCATTACCCAAGCGTTGAACGGGCTAAGCGCGCCGCCTGTGTGTTTTAGGTATGTCTCGAAATCACCACGGATGAATTCTTTCGTTCCCAGCACGACACCGCCAAGGCAACGGCCCTGCCCGTCGATGTGTTTGGTGGCGGAATAGACGATGATATCGGCGCCCAGCTCCAGTGTTCGTTGGAAAATCGGGGTGGCGAAGACGTTGTCTACAACCAGTTTCGCGCCAGCTGCATGGGTGATTTCGGCAATGCCTGCGATGTCCACGACTTCCAACGTCGGGTTGGAGATCGCCTCGACAAACGTCAGTTTGGTGTTCGGGCGCATGGCGGATTTCCACGCGGCGAGGTCCGTGCCTTCAACGAAAGTGACCTCGACGCCGAAGCTTGGCAGCAGGTTTTCGAGGATGTACAGGCAAGAACCGAACAGCGCTTTGGCGGAAACCACGTGGTCGCCGGATTTAAGTTGGCTGAACAGCGCGCCGTTAACGGCGGCCATACCTGTGGCGGTGGCAAAAGCGTCTTCGGCGCCTTCAAGGGCGGCGATCCGGTCTTCGAACATTGACACGGTCGGGTTGGCGTAACGCGAATAGATGTATTCGTCGTCGCCACGCTCAATGAAGCGCGCCTCGGCCGCCTCGGCGCTTGGATAGACATAGCCTTGAGTCATAAAGATCGCCTCGGAGACCTCGCCATACTGGCTGCGCCGCGTGCCTTCATGCACAAGCTTAGTGCGTGTTTTCCATGTGTTTGTCATAATACTATCCGAAAATTTCCGGCCCTCTACGTTAAACCCTGATCGGGGCTTTATGGGCCTCGACCTCTTTAGCGG
>JAGLUD010000230.1 GCA_023134935.1 Paracoccaceae bacterium
ATTGGGGATACGCTGGTTTATGAATGGCGGATGCGAATTCCGACGGATTCCGAAATTGACCCGCAGAACCGTTGGTGGTTGCTGGGTCAATGGCATGATCAGCCGGATGTTCGTATCGGCGAAGAATGGAATGGTTTTCCGGAGCGTAGCCCCTCGATCGGGTTCGGATATGGGCATCTGAATGGACAGGATGTTGTTTCTATGAGTTATGGCGCGCCGGAACAGCGTGCGATTGCCCACACTCCGCTATCACGTGATGTCTGGCACAATATGCGTGTCGTGATCCACTGGTCGCTTGGCGAGGATGGCTGGGCACAGATGTTTATGGATAATATGGAGGTTCCATTTGCAGAGGCCGCGGGGCGAAATATGTACAACAGCTATCAGCATTACTGGAAACTGGGGATGTATCGGGACCGTGGCATTCAGGTAAGCAGCCGCATCCAGCTGGACGATATCCGCGTTTATATCGCCAAAGACTGAATCTGCGGGTTTCACCGTGTCGGGAATTGCGGTATCAATCCGTGAAACCCGAACATGAGAGTCTTATGGTTAATCAAACGATCATCGAACGTTGCGAGACTGCCGGCCTGCGGATGACAGGCCAGCGGCGGGTTGTGGCGCAGGTATTGCAAGAAAGCGACGACCACCCGGATGTGGAGGAGCTTTACGCCCGCGCCAGCAAAGTCGATGCAGGGATATCGTTGGCTACGGTTTATCGCACCGTGAAACTGTTCGAGGAAACCGGAATTTTGGAACGGTTGGAATTTGGTGACGGCCGATCACGGTACGAAGATGCGGAGCGCGAGCATCACGACCATCTGATTGATATCAACACCGGTCAGGTTATCGAGTTCGTTGATCCCGAAATCGAGGCATTGCAGGACAAGATCGCAGCCAAGCTGGGATATGAGTTGCGTGGGCACAAGTTGGAGCTCTACGGGGTTCCGAAGAAGTAGTTTGGAAAATTTACGGGGCATGGTCTTGATGACCGCGGCGATGTTGGTATTTGCAATCGCCGACACTTGGATCAAACTGGCCAGTGAAACGCTGCCAACCGGTGAAATCCTGATGTTTATGGGACTGGGTGGTGCTGCCATTTTTTCCGTGATCGCAACGCGGCGTGGCGATAAGATTTTCACCAAAGCCATCCTAGACCGATCAATCCTGTTGCGGGCTCTGGGCGAAATGGTCGGAACGGTCGGTATGATCACCGCGCTGGCGTTGATCCCGTTTTCAACCACCGCGGCCATCACACAGGCAATCCCATTAGTCATAACGATGGGCGCAGCCTTGTTTCTAGGTGAGACCGTCGGCTGGCCACGTTGGACCGCCATTGGTTTAGGCTTCATCGGAGTCTTGTTGATTATCCGGCCCGGATTAGACAGTTTTGACCCCAATTCGATTTTCGCAATCATCGCCGTACTTGGCCTGTCGACACGCGATCTGGCAACACGGACCGTCCCGCGCCTGTTCACAACGCCCGTGCTTTCGGTTTACGGGTTCGCGGTACTGATCCCGATGGGGATCGGGCTGTGGCTGTTTTCTGGCGGCGGGGAAATACCCGATCTGCGTAACACAGCATATCTAGTCGGGATCGTGGTGATGGCAGCGATTGGTTATGCGGCTGTTACGATGGCGATGCGGATGGGTGACGTTGGCGCTATCACCCCGCTGCGGTACACACGGATTGTATTTGCGTTGGGTATTAGCGTGGTTGTATTTGGCGAGAAGCTGGACGCAATGACCCTGATCGGCACCGCGATCGTCATATTATCGGGTCTTTTCACGATTTATCGAGAGCATCGCGCAAGAATGCGCGCATAGGCCTTCCTTATTGGAGTGCCGAGGTATACACAGCCGTTGACCCAGATATTTGACAACAGGACAGTGAACCCATGAGTGCAATCCTCGATATTACCGCCCGCGAAATCCTTGACAGCCGGGGCAACCCCACCATCGAAGTCGACGTAGTGTTGGAAGATGGCGCGATGGGTCGTGCTGCGGTTCCATCCGGTGCCTCCACAGGTGCGCACGAAGCGGTGGAGCTGCGTGACGGTGACAAGTCCCGTTACAACGGCAAAGGTGTTCAGAAAGCTGTCTATGCAGTCAACGGCGAGATTTACGACGCACTCGTTGGGCTGGACGCAACACAGCAGGTCGAAGTTGACGCGATCCTTATTGATCTGGACGGCACACCTAACAAAGCACGCCTTGGTGCGAATGCTATTCTGGGCGTTTCCTTGGCTGTAGCCCATGCGGCGGCTGACAGCGTTGGCATGCCTTTGTACCGATATATCGGCGGCACTTCCGCGCGCGTTTTGCCAGTGCCGATGATGAACATCATCAACGG
>JAGLUD010000231.1 GCA_023134935.1 Paracoccaceae bacterium
CAGATCGTTTCGTAATACTGGTAGACATCATTGCCAAACGTCAGGTTGTTCATCGTCCCTTGCGTATTCGCCATCGCACCCAATGCCGCTAGAAGCGTGTTGGTAACATGTTGGGAAGTCTCGACATTTCCGGCCACGACGGCAGCGGGATATTTCGGGCGTAACATGCAATCTTCGGGAATAATGATGTTGATCGGCTTCAGGCAACCGGCATTCATCGGGATATTTCCGTCAACCATCAGACGGAATGCATAAAGCACAGCGGCCCGCGCTACGGGTTCCGGCGCGTTGAAATTGCTTTCCTGCTGTGGCGAGGTTCCGGTGAAATCAACCGTTGCCTCGCGGTTTTTCTTATCAACCGAGATCTTCAGTTTGATCACCGCACCTTGGTCGGTATGCGTTTCCCATTCGCTGTCTTTCAAGACATCAATCACACGCCGGACGTTTTCCTCGGCGTTGTCCTGTACGTGGCCCATATAGGCGTTCACGACGTCTAGACCGAACTGGTTAACCATTTTGCGCAGTTCCTGAATGCCCTTCTCGTTAGCGGCAATCTGGGCTTTCAAATCGGCGGTATTCTGGTACGGGTTTCGGCAAGGATAAGCGTGATCGGTTAGCAACGTTTGCAAGGCTTCTTCGCGGAAATCACCGCGATCGACCAGCAGGAAGTTGTCAAACAAGACGCCCTCTTCGTTAACGTTTGTCGCCAAAGGCGTCATCGATCCGGGGGCCGAGCCACCCACATCCGCATGATGCCCACGCGACGCAACATAGAACAGAATGTCCTTACCAGCCTCGTCAAATACGGGTGTCACCACCGTAATATCGGGCAAATGTGTGCCGCCGTTATAAGGCGCGTTCAATGCAAAGACGTCACCGGGGCGCATTTTGCCCACGTTTTGCGCGATGATAGCTTCCACCGAGCGGTCCATCGACCCTAGGTGAACCGGCATATGCGGAGCGTTCGCCACCAGTGAACTATCCGCCGCAAACACCGCACAGGAAAAGTCCACGCGTTCTTTGATGTTCACCGAATAGGCCGTGTTTTGCAGGGTCACACCCATCTGCTCGGCAATCGCCATGAACAGGTTGTTGAACACCTCCAGCATCACCGGATCGGCCTCGGTTCCGAGCGCCTTGTTGCGGGCAAGCTCGACTACGCGGCGAAGGATGATGTGGTTATGTTTGTTGACTTCGGCCTGCCAGCCGGGTTCGACGACGACGGTTTGGTGTGGTTCGATTATCAACGCGGGGCCGTCTATGGTCATGCCGGCGCTGAACGAAGCACGGTCGCGGAAGACGCCCGCGTCATGCCATTCGCCATCGGCGTAAAACGCGGCTGATTCCGGTGCGTCAGCAGTATACTTTTCGACCGTCTGCGCCGGTTCTGCGATCGTGGCGCCACCGCCAACGGTTTCAACCTCGGCGGCCTCGATCACCACAGTTTTGCCTTCAAATACGAAACCGAACTGTTTGCGGTGTGCGTCTTCAAAAGCGGTCAACATGATGCCGATATCCGCGAAATCCACTGCGATAGGCGAGTCCGTCCCCTCGTACCGCAAATGCAAGCGCGGGTGAGTCTGGATTTCATCCGCCGGAACCCCTTGATCGCGGAGCTCTTGAAATGTCGTGGCGCGCAGCGCCTCAATTGAATTTGTTACATCTGGCAGGTTTTCTATGGTTAACGGTTGCACAACAGATTGCGTTCGATTGGCCCGAATATCGGCCAAGCCCATTCCATACGCCGACAAAATACCGGAGTGCGGATGCACAACAACCGTCGTCATGCCCAGCGAATCCGCCACCGCACAGGCGTGTTGCCCGCCCGCACCGCCAAAACATGTCAGCGCATAGCCAGACACATCATATCCGCGTTGCACAGAGATTTTCTTGATTGCATTCGCCATATTTTCAATGGCAATCGCAAGAAACCCTTCGGCCACCTGCTCGGGCGTGCGGCCGTCACCAATTTCCTTGGCCAGCTCCGCGAACGCGGCCTTAACTGCTTCTACGTCTAATGGCTGATCCTGATTTTCCCCGAAAATCTTCGGGAAGTTTTCAGCCCGCAGTTTCCCGACCATGACGTTCGCATCCGTAACCGCCAACGGTCCACCGCGACGGTAACATTTCGGCCCTGGGTTTGCCCCAGCGGAGTCCGGCCCAACGCTAAATCGCGCACCGTCGTAATGCAGGATCGATCCGCCACCCGCCGCAACTGTATGAATTCGCATCATCGGGGCACGCATTCGAACGCCTGCAACCTCGGTTTCAAAGGCCCGTTCAAACTCGCCGTCGTAATGACAAACATCGGTGGAGGTGCCACCCATATCAAACCCGATAATCTGTTCAAACCCTGCAATGGCAGATGTCTGTACAGCACCAACAACCCCACCAGCCGGACCGGACAGGATCGCATCCTTACCTTGGAACAGCTCCGCCGCGGTCAGCCCACCTGAGGACATCATGAACATCAAGCGCACGCCTTCGCCCAACTCGGCTGCGACCTGTTGCACATAGCGCGACAGAATTGGCGATAGGTACGCGTCGACCACTGTCGTATCCCCGCGCCCGACCAACTTCATTAGCGGCGAAACCTCGTGGCTGACCGAAACCTGCGTAAACCCGATTTCCCGCGCAGTCTTGGCAACAATTTGTTCATGCTGTGGAAAGGCGTAAGCGTGCATAAACACGATGGCCACAGCGCGAATGCCAGTATCGAAGGCTGCCTGAAGGTCTGCGCGAACGGCGGCCTCGTCTGGTGCTTGTTCTATCGCGCCGTTTACGCGCACACGTTCGTTAACCTCGATAACTTCGGAATACAGTAGTTCGGGCTTGATGATTTCGCGGGCAAAAATGTCGGGGCGATCTTGATAACCAATCGCCAGCGCATCACGGAAACCTTTTGTGGTCACCAGCAAGGTCAGGTCACCCTTACGTTCCAGCAGTGCGTTCGTGGCTACGGTCGTGCCCATCTTTACCGTGTCGATTGCGTCAGCGGGGATCGGTTCACCTTGCTTCAACCCGATCAGGTCACGGATGCCCTGAATGGCCGCATCAGGATATGCCTCCGAATTTTCGGACAGCAACTTATGCGCAACGATGCCGCCTTCAGGGTTGCGCGCTACGATATCGGTGAAAGTCCCACCGCGATCAATCCAGAAGTCCCACTGTTTTTGGCCCATAACGCTCTCCGAATTCATGAGGTGCCGTTTAACTAACGGCCTTAGGCTTACGTCAACACTTTATCGACAAATTGTCAACGTTATTGATTGGGCTTTGTCACGTCGTCGCCATAAAGCCAGTCAAAACGCCCCAACAACGCCGAAGGTGCCAGCCGGGAGATGGCCTTCAAACCTGTGTGCGCCACCAGTCGCGAAGGACCAATAGGCAAATGATACGCGGTTGCATTCGAGGCCGCCGCCTTTTGCACCTTTGTTGCCCGTGGCTTGCAGATACGCTCATAAGCGAGCAAGCCTTCCGGCACACCCGATCGATCCAACTCGCGGGCCAAAACCCACGCGTCTTCCAGCGCCATAACGGCCCCTTGCGCCAAATACGGCAACATCGGATGGCAGGCATCACCGACCAGCGCAACGTTGCCTTTGGTCCAATGTGGCAGATACGGATGGTTGAATAGCCCCCAAAGGAATGTCTCTTCGACTGCGTTTAGGATTGTCTGCACATCCCGCCCGGCACCAGCAAATGCGCGGCGCAGGTTTTCCGGAGTGTCAGTAATATTCCAACCCTCGTCTGCCCAAGAATCTCGTTCTTCAACAGCCACAAAATTGATGACGGAGCCGCCACGCATCGGGTACGTCACCAAATGCCGTCCCGGCCCCATGTAAACGGTTGCGGTATTCTTGACCGCCCCTGCGGGCAGCTTTTCCACCGGAATAATCCCACGCCACGCGACTTGGCCGGTGAAACTAGCGGGCTGGCCGTTAAAGACTTCGGCACGAACAGCGGATCGCACGCCGTCTGCCGCAATCACGACCGACGCTGAAATATCGTTGATGGAATTAACCTTCTGCCCCAGCCGGATATCGACCCCTGCAGCCCGTGCCCCATCCGCCAAAACAGCCAGCAAATCGGCACGATGAAACTGCCAATAAGGCCGCCCCCACCGCTGCACCGCCGCCTGCCCCATTGGCAAACGCGCAACCTCGCGACCCGTGGCCATGTCCCGCAATTCTACTGCGTCAGGCACATTGGCAACGGCCGCAGCCTGGTCTTTAAGGCCCAAGGCCTCTAACACTGCGACCCCGTTCGGGCCGATCTGCAAACCTGCGCCAACTTCGCCTAATTCTGTGGCTTGTTCCAGCACGGTCACAACCGCCCCACGATGCGCCAAGGCTGTGGCAGCTGCCAAACCCGCGATGCCGCCACCTAGTACTGTGACGTCTGTGTTTTTAATACTCATGTATCGGGGTTACACCCAGCGGATTTCGCATGCAATCGGTTCTTATTGACTCTATGGTAAGTTTCAGCTTACCGTAAGCCATGACTTACCAATCAACACTCTCGGCCCTGGTCGAACCGACGCGACGCCACATCTTCGAGGCAATCTGCGCAGCACCGCAGTCGGTCGGCTCGATTGCCGATACGTTACCGATCAGCCGTCCAGCGGTTTCGCAACACCTTAAAGTTTTGGCCGATGCAGAACTGGTTTGCGCCACCAAACAAGGGACCCGAAATATCTATTCCCCGAACCCTCAAGGACTGCTTGAACTTCGCGATTACCTCGACACTTTCTGGAGCGACGTTTTGAATAATTTCGCTACTGCGGTCGACAGCCAAGAAGGAAAACCAGATGATTGCGCCTATAATCAAGACGATTACCGTGCCATGCACACCGGAAAAAGCCTTTAATATATTTGTCGAGGACATTGGGAGCTGGTGGCCATTAACCACACACGCCATCTCGCCCGGCAATGACGAAATTGCCGAAACGGTAACTGTCGAGGGCATTGTTGGCGGCGACATTTACGAGACTTCCAACACCGGCACACGACACAACTGGGGTAAGGTCACGGTCTTTGAACCTGGCAAAACGTTTGCAATGACATGGCATCTAAGCAACCCGCCCAGCCTTGGTACGTTAGTTACCATTACATTCAGCGACAACAAATCTAACGGCACAGATGTTATGCTACGCCACGACAATTGGGATGCCTTGGGCAAAGACGCATCTGAAAAACGCGAACAATATGATGGCGGTTGGGTCGGCGTTTTGAACCGCTACACCAACGCCTGTCAAGATTGACCAACAGCCCCCGAGGCAACCGCAGAGGCAATCTGGTGTTCGTCCAACCCGGCTGCCCGCAACACTTCAACGGTATGCTGGCCATCGACCGGAATCTTCGTTTCAGGTGCTGACGACACAGACGAAAACACAGGTGCTTTCGCAGGAAGCATCATCCCGCCTGCATGCGTCAGCGCCCCGCGTGCCTCCATATGCGGATGCGCGGCGGCCTCCTTATAGCTCAATACAGGTGTCACACAGGCATCCGTGCCATCAAACACAGCCACCCACGCCTCCTGCTTCTCGCTTTTAAAAATACTCATTAACAATTCCACCTGCCGCGCATGCAACGATTCATCGTGTTGCGCGCCATATTCCTCGGCCGTTAAACTCAGGAGGTCCAACATCGCTGTCAAGAATTGCGGCTCGATACAGCCGACAGCCATAAATTTTCCGTCCGATGTCTCATAACAGCGATAATACGGTGCGGCACCGTCCAGCCAGTTGGCCCCGCGTTCGGGCGTCCATCGATCTGCTGCGTCCAGTCCGTGGAAAAAGCCCATCATAGAATTCACGCCATCGGTAATCGCCGCATCAACCACACGTCCTTTGCCGGTTGTTTTCGCCTCCAACAAACCCGCCAAAATACCCATGGCCAGAAATGTTGAGCCACCACCGAAATCCCCGACCAGATTAAGCGGTGGGAATGGCGGTTGATCCGCAGGCCCCATTGCTTGCAGCGC
This sequence comes from Paracoccaceae bacterium, assembly GCA_023134935.1. Taxonomy (GTDB): domain Bacteria; phylum Pseudomonadota; class Alphaproteobacteria; order Rhodobacterales; family Rhodobacteraceae; genus NORP23. The sequence goes on from JAGLUD010000231.1 coordinate 5,986, forward strand.
ACCTGTTAAGGAAAGATAGTTAATGTCGTGCCCAGCCATCATCGCATAGGGGCCGCTTTGCCCCCATCCTGTCATACGACCATAAATCAGTGCAGGGTTGCGCCCGTGACACTCATCTGGCCCAAGACCAAGACGTTCCATCACGCCGGGGCGGTTACCTTCAATTAGTGCATCGGACCTAGCGATCAAATCCAGCGCAAGTGCTGCACCTTCGGTGGATTTCAAATCGATTACGATGGATTTTTTGCCACGCCGATCAGGTGCAATTTCTAACGAGACAGCGCCACGTTTCGGGCGATCCACTACTGTCACATCTGCGCCCATATCGGCCAGCAACTGACCGCAATATGGCCCCGGTCCGATCCCTGCGAATTCCAGAATTTTCACACCATCAAGGGGGCCGTTAACCATATCGAAATCTCCATTCCAGATGGAGTTTGGGCAAAAAGAAAGGGGCCGTAAAGCCCCTCTCTCGAAGTCTTGCAAGTTACGCAGCGATCAGTCGTCGCGGTGCACTCTTTCTTTACGCTCGTGACGCTCTTGCGCCTCAAGGCTGTAGGTTGCGATTGGGCGTGCATTTAGACGTTTCAGCGAAATTGGCTCGCCTGTGTCGTCGCAATACCCGTACGATCCATCGTCGATCCGGCGTAGTGCCGCGTCGATTTTCGACACAACTTTGCGTTCGCGATCCCGTGTACGCAATTCCAGCGCACGGTCGGTTTCTTCGGATGCGCGGTCGGCAACATCAGGAATGTTGCGTGTGCCTTCTTGCATATGCTCGATCGTGCCGCGTGTTTCTTCTAGAATAGAAGCTTTCCACGTCAGCAACTTCAGACGAAAATATTCCGTCTGCCGCTCGTTCATAAATGGTTCGTCTTCGGCTGGATGATAATCTGCATCCAAAATAGTTTCCGCTTTCATCAAGTTTCCCCCAACTAGATAATGAACGTGATATCGTGGCCCCGCCACTTCGATATAACGCCAAAATTTGCGTTTATGGGCTGGCCATACCGAATATTGCAGTGAATGTCACGCACAACATATGCCGCTTTTCACGAAAGTGACCGAATGCTAGGGTTCGGCCGGAAATGAATCGATTAATGGTGAAAAAATGCGCTTTACTGGCACAGATGACTATGTAGCAACCGATGACCTGAAAGTAGCTGTAAACGCTGCAATTGCGCTGGAACGCCCGCTTTTGGTCAAAGGCGAGCCCGGAACCGGCAAAACCGAGCTGGCCCGCCAGATTTCCGATGCTTTGGGCGTCGAAATGCTAGCGTGGAACATCAAATCCACCACCAAAGCGCAGCAGGGTTTGTATGAGTACGACGCCGTTTCCCGCCTACGTGATTCGCAGCTGGGTGACGAGCGGGTGAACGATGTGCGCAACTACATCAAGCAGGGTAAACTCTGGCAGGCCTTCACAGCGGACAATCGCGTCGTGCTGTTGATCGACGAAATCGACAAGGCTGATATCGAGTTCCCTAACGACCTGTTGCAAGAACTCGACAAGATGGAATTCCACGTTTACGAGACTGGCGAAACCGTCGTGGCCAAACACCGCCCGATTATCATTATCACCTCCAACAACGAAAAAGAGCTGCCGGATGCCTTCCTGCGTCGCTGCTTCTTCCACTACATCCGGTTCCCCGACACCGAAACGATGCAGAAAATCGTTGATGTGCATTTCCCGAACATTAAAACGGATTTGCTTGAAGAAGCGTTAACGCAATTCTACAAAATTCGCGAAACCCCGAACTTAAAGAAAAAGCCATCGACCAGCGAAGTATTGGACTGGTTGAAGTTGCTGCTTAGCGAAGATCTGAGCGCAGAAGCGTTGCGCGAGGATGCGACGCTGAACCTGCCCAAAATGCACGGCGCATTGTTGAAAAACGAACAGGATGTACATCTGTTTGAACGGCTCGCATTTGTCGCGAGGAAACACAGATGACCTTAACGATACGCGCCCTTACAGCAGCCGACGAGGCCGAGTGGCGTGTTCTGTGGACTGGTTATCTGGACTATTATGAAACATCGGTGCCGGAGGAGGTATATGTTTCGTCCTTCGCCCGCATGCTTTCGGGTAAGGACGATGAGTTCCACGGCATGGTGGCAGAACTGGACGGCAAGCTGGTTGGCCTGGTCCATTACCTGTTCCACCGCCACGGTTGGAAGATCGAGAACGTCTGTTATCTGCAAGACCTATACACCGACCCGACCGTGCGCGGCAAAAGCATTGGGCGCGCCTTGATCGAGGCGACCTACAAGGCCGCCGACGAAGCGGGTGCACCGACAGTTTACTGGCTGACACAAGACTTTAACGAGGCTGGCCGCCGTCTGTATAACCGCGTTGGCCAGCTAACTCCATTCATCAAATACACACGTTAGGAAACCACATGATACTCGGATTAATCGGCGCCATCATCGGTGCGATCCTTGGTTGGGTTCGCGCCACCAAACGCGGCGGAAATACGGCTGACAAGTTGCAATATGCGGCGGCCCACGGCATCGCGTTTCTACTGGTCGGCTACTTCATCGCGCTATTCATGGCGAAGTGGGGCATCTAGGTGTTCCTCCAGTTTTTCACCAACCTACGGGACGCCAAAATCCCCGTATCCCTGCGGGAATATCTTAGCTTTCTCGAAGCTATGGATGCGTCGTTGGTGCTGTATGATGTGGAGGGGTTCTACTACCTAGCCCGCACGATCATGGTGAAAGACGAACGGAATCTGGACAAGTTCGACCAAGCGTTTTCGGCGACCTTCAGCGGTTTGGAAACCATGACGGTCGAAGACATTATGAACGCCGTGGACGTGCCGGAAGACTGGATTCGCAAGCTGGCCGAGAAAACTCTGTCGAAGGAAGAGATGGCCGAGATTGAAGCCTTAGGCGGTTTCGACAAGCTGATGGAGACTCTGAAGCAGCGGTTGGCGGAGCAGGAGAAACGACATCAAGGTGGGTCCAAATGGATCGGCACGGCGGGAACTTCGCCCTTTGGTGCGTATGGGTATAACCCTGAAGGTATCCGTATTGGGCAGCATGAAAGCCGGCATCAACGGGCGGTAAAAGTCTGGGACAAACGCGAGTTTCGCAATCTGGATGACAGCGTGGAACTGGGCACGCGTAACATCAAAGTTGCGTTGAAACGCCTGCGTCGCTGGGCGCGTGAAGGTGCCGATGACGAGCTGGATCTGGACGGTACTATTCGCGCCACGGCGGAACACGGCTATATCGACATCAAGACACGGCCGGAGCGGCGGAACAACGTTAAGGTTTTGTTATTTCTTGATATTGGCGGATCAATGGACGCACATATCCGCATGGTCGAGGAGCTGTTTTCAGCCGCCAAGACCGAGTTCAAACATCTGGAGCATTACTACTTCCACAACTGCCTTTATGAAGGCGTCTGGAAGGACAACAACCGACGTTGGACAGACCAAATCCCGACGTGGGATGTGCTGCACACCTATGGTTCCGATTACAAATGTATCTTCGTGGGCGACGCGGCGATGTCCCCTTACGAGATCGCCTATCGCGGTGGTGCGAACGAGCATTACAACGAGGAAGCCGGTGAAACTTGGTTAAACCGCGCCCGCGAACAATGGCCGGATCACATATGGATCAACCCGACGCAGCAGGATTATTGGCAATACACGCACTCCATCGGTATGATCCGCGAGATATTTCAAAACCGCATGTTCCCGATGACCCTGAAAGGGATCGAAGGGGCAATGAAGGAGCTGGGACGATGAAGAGGCTGTGGAGCGATCATAAACTTCTGGTGTTGGGCTTTTTGGGCGCGCTGATACTGACGACAATTCTGTTCATGCGCCTGATTGCCGATGTTGCATATTGGCCGCAACATCAGGACGAACCGATATCGGGTTGGATGACGGTTGGCTATGTGGCGCATTCTTATGACGTTGATAAAGACGGGTTGATCCAAGCGCTGGGGATCGAGACCGATTTACGGCGGCATCTGACATTGAAGGCCGTTGCAGACGGACAGGATATGTCGTTGGCAGAACTTCGAAATGCATTGCTAAAAGCCATTATTGATCAGCGTGTGACCAGTGACTGAAACGATCCTCTCCCTTGTACCCACCTACGGGTTACCGTTTTTGTTCGGCATTGCAGTGCTTGCCGCATCCGGCGTACCCGTGTCCAGCAGTCTCGCGTTGCTGGTGACCGGCGCGTTCATCGCGAGCGGGGAACTTGGGTTAACGGAATCCTACCTGACCGCACTGGCGGGGGCCGTAATCGGCGACCAGATCGGGTACCAAATCGGGCTTCGCGCGGGAAATGCTGTCGAAGAGCGGCTTAGCCGCAAACCCAAACGTGCCGCACAATTAATGCGGGCTAAAGAATTCATCGGCCGTTTCGGCGGAGTCGGCGTTTTCCTGACCCGCTGGTTGCTGGCCCCTATTGGTCCGATAACCAACGTCATCTGCGGGGCGAGCGACATGCGCTGGCTTCGGTTCACAATCTGGGATTTCGCTGGCGAGGTGCTGTGGGTCGCGATTTATATCGGTGCGGGTTACGCGTTTCGTGGAAACCTCGAGGAAATCGCGGCATTGATGGGCGAGGCAAGTTGGCTACTGATCGCAGCGCTGGCTGCGCTGGGAATGGGTATCCGCGTTCTTGTGGTGCTTAGACAGCACCGAAATGAAAACAAAAAGGCATGAGCGACGCACCGGTTTTTGATATCGATCCTGCGGATTTCTGGGCGGACCCTTATCCAGCTTTGGCACGTATGCGCGCCGTTGGGTCGCTGGTTTATGTCCCGCAATTTGATCGCACAATGATCGTCAAACGTGACGAAATCGTTAATGCAGAACCGAAAATCGAGGTGTTTAGTTCTGAACAGCCTGAAGGGTTGATGAACAAGTTGCTGGGTCAAAACGTCATGCGCCGCGATGGTGAGGCGCATAAGGTGGAGCGCAAAGCGCTGTTCCCATGTGTCTCGCCCAAGACGGCGCGGGATCACTGGACAGCGATTTTTCGGACGGAGGCCGAGGCGATTTTGGCGGAGTTGGTTCCCAAAGGCGCGGCTGATCTGTTCATAGAATACGGCACCCGCTTGTCTGCACAATGCCTGATCAAGATCACAGGGTTGGAGACAGCCACATGGCAGGAGATGGACGTCTGGTCCCAAGCGATGATCGACGGGATTGCGAATTATACGGGTGACGCGGAAGTGGAGGCGCGGTGTAATGCGGCCACGGTTGCCGTGGATGCGGCGATCGATGCGATGTTGCCCAAGGCCGGGCAGAAATCGCTGGATATGATAAATGTGATGCTGGCGGCGGGGCTGTCAGAAGAAAGCCTCCGCGCCAATATCAAGTTGACGATAACTGGCGGGCAGAACGAGCCACGCGATGTTATTTCAGGCGCGATTTGGGCCTTACTGACCCATCCTGACCAACTGGCGTTGGTACAGGCGGGCGAAGTTAGCTGGATGCAGGTATTTGAAGAATTCGTGCGTTGGTTAAGCCCTATCGGCATGTCGCCGCGTATCATCGCGCAGGAGCACCGGATCGGGGATGTGACGCTTGAGGCGGGCGATAACGTCTTCTTCATGCTCGGGTCCGCCAACCGTGATGAGGCGTATTTCGATAACGCGGGCAGTTTTGACATCACGCGCGACGCGGGCAAGCATATCGCGTTTGGCGCTGGTCCGCATTTCTGCGCGGGTGCATGGATCAGCAAAGCAATGGTTGCCGATGTTGCGCTGCCGATGCTGTTCGATGCCATGCCGGATTTGCGCCTGACCGACGACGTGCGTGTCGGTGGCTGGGCCTTCCGCGGCGTCCTGAATTTGCCTTGCGCGTGGTAGGCGCGCGCCCCATATATACGCCATGACACGTTTTATCCCCATCCTGCTGGCCATCATCGTCGGCGTCGTTATGTTCAAGGTTTCCGCTTGGCGAAGCGGCAAGAACCTTGATGCGCAATCGACGCCGCTGAAAGACCCTGCGTTGCTGGCGTTGACCAAACGCATGGCTGGGCAACTGGATTTGCCGCGCCTTAAAGTTCACATCTATGAAATTGAGCCGATTAACGGGCTGGCAGCTGCGGATGGGCGGATTTTTATCACGCGCGGGTTTATGAACAAATACCGTGACGGGATTGTTGACGCCGAAGAATTGGCGAGTGTGATCGCCCATGAACTGGGTCATGTTGCCCTTGGGCATTCCAAACGGCGTATGCTGGATTTTGCAGGAGCTAATGCCGCGCGCGTTATACTGATGACCGTGGTCGG
>JAGLUD010000232.1 GCA_023134935.1 Paracoccaceae bacterium
CTGCCCGCCCATCACACCGAACGGCATGATAACCTTACCGTCTTTTTTCAGCATCGCGGGGATGATGGTGTGCATCGGGCGCTTGCCCCCGGCGGCCTCGTTCGGGTGACCTTTTTCCAGCGTGAAACCTGCGCCGCGGTTTTGGAACAGTAGGCCGAATTTGTCAGAGGCCATGCCAGAACCAAAACTGTGGAAGATCGAATAGATCAGCGAAACGGCCATGCGGTCACGATCCACGACCGTCAAGTAAACGGTTTCTTTGTGGACGGACTCCGTTAGGGCGGCAGGGCCGTCCATCGCCTTATCCATGTCGATCATAGCGGCTAGTTGTTTGGCGGTTTCTTCAGACAACATATGTGCCAGCCGCACATCCTGATGATCACAGTCGGCGATGAACCGGTTACGCGCGTCATAGGCGAGCTTGGTCGCCTCGGCCTCGATATGCACGCGCTGTGCACCTTGAGGGTCAAGCGAGGATAGGTCGAACTGTTCCAGAATGTTGCCTAGCAGGATTGCGGTTGCGCCTTGGCCGTTTGGTGGCAGTTCCACCAGTTCCATTCCACGGTAGGTGCCGGAGATTGGCTCGACATAATCGCATGTGGTCTTGGCAAAATCCGCCATCGTGTGACAACCACCCAAAGCATTCAGCGAGTCCACCATATCTTGCGCCACTTCGCCCTCGTAAAATCCCGCACGGCCTTCCATGGCGATCCGGCGCAGGACTTCGGCTTGTTGGGGGGCGCGGAAGACCTGTCCCTCGGTTGGGATCTGCCCGTTAAGGAGATAGTAATCTTTGGCCGCACCTTGCAGGAACGCCGCACCGGATTGCCAATCGAACGCAGTTCGCGCGCCCACAGGAATGCCTTGTTGTGCGTAATGGATCGCAGGGGCGAGAACGGTTTTCAGGTCAAGCTTGCCGAATTCCTTGGACAAGCTAACCATCGCATCAACAGCACCCGGAACGGTTACCGCATCAACGCTATGCGTTGGCATCGTCGTGTGGTTCTTGCGAATTTCATCGCTGTTCAATGCGGCAGGCGAACGTCCCGAACCGTTAAGCCCGATGACTTCCTCGACACCCGCCGGCTTAACCAACACGAAGCAGTCGCCACCCAATCCGGTCATCTGTGGTTCAGCGATGTTAAGGATCATGGCGGCTGCGATGGCCGCATCAACGGCGTTTCCGCCTTGTTCCAACATTTGCACGGCGATTTTGGCTGCTAACGGGTGCGAAGTCGCACACATGCCGTTGCTGGCAATAACAGTTGATCTACCGGGGGAGCTGAAGTTTCGCATGGTGGGGGCCTGACTGTTGTTTACGCCCTACACGTAAACTAAAAATCTAGGCCCCGCCATACGGCGGTTGTAGGCAATTCTTAAATAAAACCGGCATCGCGTATCGGGGTGGGGCTGATAAGCGCGATGCCGGTGAAGCTTTGTAGCTACAAGGTTATGTCTAATTAGTGAAAAAGGCGCGGTTTGGACTGAACTGTGACGAAAAAGAGAAGAAATAAGGCAGAATTGTGAATCATTTGAAGGGATTGGCCTGAAATGCTTGCCAATCGGCATGCTTTGGGGGCAGAATTACTGCATGGCAATAACACTCGTATCCACCAATAAAGCGAAGAAACTACCGCCCGTTTCCGTTAGCTTTCACCGTACAGAATTGGCGATAATCCTTTCTTTGTATGGGCGAATGGTCGCTGCGGGGGAGTGGCGGGACTATGGCATTTCCAGTGCGCGTGATGTCGCGATTTTCGCCATTTTTCGCCATACATCCGAGAATCCGGTGTACAGCATCGAAAAGCGCCCCAAACTTGCCAACAAACAAGGCATTTATTGTGTAATTGCGATGAACGGGCAGGTTTTGAAGCGCGGAAGTGACCTAAAAACTGTCTTAGCGGTGCTAGAACGGAAAATGATTCGGGCCGTTTCGGGCTAAATCAGCAATGCACCACCATTGTAGAAAGAATCGGTTGGCTGGATAAAGCCGGTGGTTACTTCGCGGCAGTTTAGAAGCTGCGTGTTTAGACGCTTCTTAGTCATCGGGTGATCTGGTGACAGAACCCCTAATCGTACAAGAATGGCGGCCATTGCTGCCTCGGACCCGCGGGTTCCACCGTCTTCGATTTTTAGTGCAACACCAAGGCCTTGCTCGGGGAGGATGGCCGTGTATACGCCCTCGGCCCCCGTTTTGGTGGCAACTTTGCCGTCCATCGCAGCCATCAATTCAGAACAGGCACGGCCTTCGCCCGCCACCAATAACGGATGTTCACGCATCGCGGATACCAATGCACGGGCCGCGTTTTCGCGCACGGTTCCAAGACCGGTGGGGTCAGCCATTCGCGCCATCGCACGGGCCAATCCTTTGACGGTTGTGGCGAAGTTCGGCGCGTTGCAGCCGTCGATTCCATGGCCGAAACTGTCCAGCCCCGTCATTTCTTCAAACGCTTCCTTCACGGCTTTTTGCAAAGGGTGGTCAATGTCGACATATTCCGCATTCCCGCCGAGGTGTTTGTACACGGTTAAAAAGCCCGAATGCTTGCCGGAACAGTTGTTATGCATCTGGCAAGGTTTCTGACCGTTATCACGAAGCGCATGCCGGGCTGCCGCGTCTTTGGGTTGGTGTGCGCCACAACGGAAATCGTCATCGTTTAAACCTAGATTTTCCAGCCACACCTCGACTCGGTCAGTGTGGATCGCGGCACTGCTGTGCGAGGCGCAAGACAGCGCCAATTGTTCAGTCCCAAGGCCAAAGGCGGCCGCAGCGCCGGATTCGATCAACGGCAAGGCTTGCAGCATTTTAGTTGCGGATCGCGGCAGAATCACCTGATCGGGGTTACCCCAACTTGCGATAACATTTCCCGCAGTGTCACTGATTACGGCATGCCCGCGGTGTTGAGATTCCAAAAAATCGGCACGCCAGATTTCGACTAAAGCTTCGGCTGATGACATGGGAATGGGCCTCTTAATCAGTAAATGTTGCGAAAAGATCGGCGTAACCCTGCCAATCTAGGTATATAGCGGCTTTTGGGGCTAGCAAAACGCCTAGTGCTGCGGCTAGATTAGGGCCGCAGGTGATTGAAATACAAGCCGTCTGAAGAAATTCGCAGCGTAATGCGGGCCGGATGGTAATTAAATTTGAGCGGAGGCTATTATTATGGGTTGG
>JAGLUD010000233.1 GCA_023134935.1 Paracoccaceae bacterium
GGCCGCATGATGTGTTCTTCTTTGGTGGTCTGGAAGATGTGGTAATCTTCGTTATACGAAGAAATCGGCGTCAGATCGCGGAAGCCACCTTTGGCGATTTCGTCGAAGCTTTTCTCGAAGATAAAGAACTCAAGTTCGGTCGCCATGACGGGGTTGAAGCCTATCTCGGCCAGCTTGGCTATCTGCTTTTTCAACATAGCACGAGGAGAATGCGAGACGGGCTCGTCGTGGTGGTCAAGCACGTCACAAAGCACCATAACAGTGCCTTCAAGCCACGGAACGGAACGTAAAGTGCCCAGATCAGGCTTCATAACATAATCGCCGTAACCGCTTTCCCAACTGGTCGAAGCGAAACCTTCAGGCGTGGCCATCTCAAGATCAGTGGCCAGCAGGTAATTACAACAATGCGTTTCCTCGTAAGCGCCATCAACGAAATGCTGCGCGAGGAAACGTTTGCCCATCAGGCGGCCTTGCATGTCAACCATACATACGAGAACGGTATCAATCTCACCATTGGAGACGGAGGTTTTTAGGTCTGCAAAAGAAAGATTACCGGACATGTTCATACTCGATTTTCAAGGGTTGTGGGGTGCTGCGGCCCGACTCAAATTGGGCCGCAGCGGGAATATACCTTAGTAACGGTAAGGTTTACCAGCTTTGTTCATCACGTCGTTATAGTCTTTGAAGATCTGAACAACCTTGGCTTTAGTCTCGGACTCAGCCGCGATTTCATCCCAGAAAGTCACAGCAGCGTCTTCAACTGTCTGCCACTCTTCGTCAGGAATCGACGTCAGCTCCATTTTTGGACCGTTAACGCGCAGGTCGGCTTCGCCGCCCCAATACCACCACTGACGATAGTAGTGCGAGTGATCCATCATCATGTCGATCAGTTTCTGCAGACGTTCTGGCAGTTCCTGATAACGCTCGTTGTTGGCATAGAACGAACCAGCCCATGCACCCGAGATGTTGTTGGTCAGGAAGTAGTTTGTAACGTCTGCCCAGCCAACTGTGTAATCCTCGGTGATGCCGGACCATGCGATGCCGTCAAGCTCGCCAGTCTGAACCGCAACTTCGATGTCTTCCCACGGAAGATTCACAGGAACCACGCCGAACTGTGTCAAGAAGCGACCAGCGGTTGGGAATGTGAACACGCGTTTGCCGGAAAGGTCGGCAAGGCTGCGTACAGGGTCTTTAGTGGCAAAGTGGCATGGATCCCACGCACCAGCAGACAGCCAGCGAACGCCAACTTTTTCGTACTCTGAACGCCAGATGTCGCCCAGACCGTACTGGTTGAACAGCACAGGAACGTCGAGCGAGTAACGGGATGCGAACGGGAAATACCCGCCGAATACTGTCACTTCGGTTGGAGACGCCATGGAGTCATCATCCGACTGAACCATGTCGATTGTGCCCTTTTGCATGGCGCGGAACAATTCGCCTGTTGGTACAAGCTGGTCGGCTGTGAACAGCTCGATTTCCATCTCGTCTTGGACGGCGTTGAACATGTCAATGGACGGCTTCACGATATGCTCGGCCAAAGCTGGGCCAGCGTACGTTTGCAAGCGCCATTTGATTTTCGTGGCGCCGTGAACCGCTGGTGCGGCCAAGGCGGCTGCACCGGCAACACCGGCTGTGGTTAAAAACTTACGTCTAGTAGTCATAGTCTTCTCCTTGTTGCGAGGGGAGTACCCTCAATGGTCGAGGGGTTTTCCCCCTTCGTATGATTAATTTCCGTAAACAACTCCCGGTAGCCAAAGGGCGATTTGCGGGAATACAATGATTGTTAGTAACGCTAACAGCATCACGCCAACGAACGGGATGATGGACATATAAATGTCCTTCAACGTTATTTCCGGAGGCGCCATGGCCCTCATCAGGAACAGGTTGTATCCGAATGGGGGGGTCATGTAGGCGATCTGTGACGTGATGGTGTAAAGGATGCCGTACCAGATTAGGTCGAACCCGAGTGCGCCAACCAGCGGCACATAGAGCGGAGCGACGATGACCAGCATGGCTGTGTCGTCAAGGAACGTACCCATTAGCAGGAAGGAAAGTTGCATCAGCAGAAGGATTTCCCAGCGACTAAGGCCAAGCCCGTCGAGGAAGAAACTTTTGATGGCTTTCACCGCGCCAACGCCGTCAAATATCGCGCCAAAGGCGAGGGCGGCGAGGATGATCCACATGAACATCGCACTGATGTTAAGGGTTTGGCGAACGGTGTTTTCGAATACTTCTTTGGTCAGACGACGTTTGACGATCGCGGCGATGGTCGCTGTTGCAGCCCCGACGGCGGAGCTTTCGACAAGGCTGGTCCAGCCTTTGATGAACGGGAACATCATTACGAAGAAGATGATCAGCGGCAGCATTCCGGCCCGCATCAGGCGAAATTTTTCTGCCAATGGAACATCGCGTTCTTCTTTTGAAAGGGGTGGGCCGAGGGTCGGGTTGATTTTGCAACGAATGGCAATGTAGGCGATGAACATGGCGGCCATCATCAAGCCCGGGATTACGCCCGCCAGCCAAAGTTTACCAACGGGTTGACGCGCGATCATCGCATAAAGCACCAGCACCACGGAGGGTGGCACGAGGATACCAAGCGAGCTTCCCGGCCTGCACAACCCCCGAGATCATCCGTCTTGTCGTAACCCTCGCTTCAACAACTCGGGCAGGGCGATGGTGGCTCCGATGGCCATACCCGCCACGGACAAGCCGTTCATCGCCGAAATCAGAACCATCAGGCCAATCGTGCCAATGGCCAGCCCGCCATTCAGCCCGCCCATCCATGACGTGGAACATTTTATATAAATCATCGGCAATACCGGATTCCGACAGGATAAATCCCATGTAAATGAACAGCGGCAGGGTCAGCAGCGGATACCATTTCATCAGCTTCATGGAGGCAGTAAAGGCGATCTCAACCCCTCCGTCCCCCCAAAGCAGCATAGCCGAGGCTGCGGCGACAAAGCCGATACCGGCAAACACCCGTTGCCCCGTTATCAGCATCAGCATCATCGAGGCGAACATCATCAGGGCGATCATTTCAAAAGACATCAGATTTCTTCTCCGCGAATTTTAGCTACATCTGTGAAGAAGACAGCGATGGCTTGCAGCAACATCAGGAAAATCCCCGTCGCCGCAGTTAGTTTTATGGGCCACATCAAGGGTCGCCATGCTGACGGATTTCGTTCTAGAAATCCGGTGATTTCGCCAACACCCGCTGGGCCACCTGTTAGGAAAGCAACGGCGAGGTCTTTGAAAAATGTGAATGGCGTGTCGCCAAAGTACCCCAGCGAATAGGCCGAACTTGAAACCGCGCCGTAAAATAGCACACCGAGGTAGAAGATCAGGGCGAAGATGGTGAACGCATCCACCCATGCTTTGGTTTTGTCAGACCATGCGCCGTACACCAAATCCATCCGCACATGCCCGCCAAGTTGCATCGAGTACGGCCCGCCCAAAAGGTAATAGGCCACCATTGTGAACTGCGCCAACTCCAGCGTTATAAGCGAAGGCTGGAAGAAGGTTTTCGAGATCGAGGACCAAAGCAAAATAGCCATCATCACGAAGATCAAATACATCGCGAACCGGCCAACGCGGTAGTTGACGGCGGTGACTACGCGAACATATGTGCGTATCCATCTAGGCATGTGTGGCCTCCGTTTTTGGCGTGGAAAGCCGCAACGTATCAAGCGCATGGGAGATCATAGAAGACAGCTCGTCGGCGATCTTTTTCTGGTCGTCCTCAGTTGCGATCAAATCGTTCCGAATTTCGATCATTACGTTCAGCAGACCATTTGGAATTGCGTGTAATTTAAGGGTATGAGTAACGCCGTCGTCTGGCCCATAGGGTTGGTTGCGCTGAACTTCCAGTGTGCTGGGGATCGCTAGCATAGCATCGGCCAAGGTTTCGTCTTGGTCATGTAGAACGCCCAACTCCACCTTGCGTTTTTCCCCAAAATAAATCGGTGTAAAGCTGTGGATGGTGACGATTACCGTTGTTCGTCCTGCGTCAGCCCGTGCCGTAATTTCATCTTTGATGGCATTGGTGAACGGCACATAAACCTCGTTAACCCGCGCAGCTTTCTCCTCTGGTGGTATGTTCTGGTTTCCCGCAATCGGAAATATTTCGCTTTTCGCTGGCATAGCACCCGCCGCTTCGGGCGGGCGGTTGCAGTCGTAAACCAGCCTTGAAACAGTAGCCGCAATCAAGCTGGCATCAAGCGTAGTGCTCAAATGCTTGGCTACCGATAACGCGCCAGGATCCCACGCGACATGGCTGTTTGCAGTTTGCGTGTCTAATCCGAGGTTATCAAGACTGGCGGGAATGTGCTTTGACGCATGCTCACAAACAAGCAATACGACAGACGTCCCGTCAGGGTTGACTGTTTCAAATGCAGATCCGTCTGATACGGATAAGATAGGTGTGCTTATTGGTGGCTTCAATTTCCATCCTCGACGCTATCTGAAGAGAATTGAACAGGTTTAATGAGTCTGTCAACATATTTTCTGTTAAATATGTTGCAAGGATGAGGTCTGCGTACTAAATTTTACACAAAATAGTTAAGGGGATAAACTTGACCAATCCTACTACAACAATCGCAGAAAATCTCCAGGCTAGGTTTGACTCGTTAACACGGGCGGAACGGCAGCTTGCGAATTCCTTGCTTGATAATTATCCGGTGTCCGGATTGGCCAGCATCACGATGGTCGCCCAGAATGCGGATGTTTCGACACCGACCGTGGCGCGAATGGTGCAAAAACTGGGCTTCAAGGGCTATCCTGAATTTCAGCGCGCTTTGCGTGGTGAGCTGGAGGCGCGGATTTCCAATCCGATTGCAAAGCACGACAATTGGGCGACTACCGCACCTGAAACACATATTCTTAATCGGTTCGCTGATGCCGTGATTGAGAACGTGCGCCAAACTTTGGGGCAGCTTGATCCGGACGAGTTCGACGGAGCATGCGCGATGCTGACTGACAAGGAGCGTTCCGTTTACATCGTTGGTGGGCGGATCACGCGTGCGCTTGCGGACTATATGTTTACGCATCTGCAAGTGGCCCGCGAGAAAGTCTCTCTGATACCGTCCAACTCAAACACATGGCCGCATTATGTGCTGGATATGAATGCGGGTGACGTTTTGGTGGTGTTCGACATTCGCCGTTACGAGCATGACATTCTTAGGTTGGCGGAACTTGCAAAAGAACGTGGTGTCGAGATAATCCTGTTTACGGACCAGTGGAGTTCGCCCGTATCGAAGTCCTCCACTTATCGGTTCAACTGCCGGATCGAGGTGCCCTCGGCATGGGATTCATCGACAGCAACTGTGTTGATAGTGGAGACAATGATCGCCTGCGTTCAGGACCGGATGTGGAACATTACGAGTGACCGTATGGAAGAGCTGGAAAAGCTGTTCGATCGAACCAGATTGTTCCGAAAATTCATCTAGCGCATACGAAAAAGGGCGCCCTATCTGGACGCCCTTTGAATTAGGTTAAGCGTTGGAGTTACCCGCGCGCTTTGCCAACCATTTTCCATACAGCAGGAACCAGAAGTGCGGCCAAGGCCAACTTCATAGCGTCGCCGATCAGGTAAGGTGTTAAACCCCACGCAAATGCATTTTCCCATGTGTATAGGTGCGCAAGCCACATAACGCCGGGAACATAGATGATTAGGCTACCGACGAACATCGCAACAGCCATCAGTACTACGTTACGATCCCAACCACGACGCGCGGCATAACCGAGTGCCAGTGTTGCCAGTACGAAACCAACTAGATAGCCACCAGTGCTGCCCATCATATATTCAACGCCAGTCGTGCCAGCGGCAGAGTTGGCAAATACGTCAAACCCAAGTGCACCTACCAGCATGTAGCCGATGATCGTCGCTAGACCCAGGCGTGGGCCGTATGCTGTGCCGATAGTTAGTACTGCGAAAGTTCCCATTGTCACAGGAACGGGGGAGTATGGAATTGGGAATTTGATCTTGGCGGAGATCGCCAGTGCGGCAATCCCGAGGATGACTAAAACGATGCGCTTAACCCATAGGGCGCTGCCCTCAGTGGACCAGAATTCTTCGGATAGTACGGAATTAGATACTGCGGTGGACATGGCCGACCTCCTTGTTTGTTAGGCTCCGAGGGGTTTTCGCATGGGTGGACGAGCTAAAGCAAGTGTAAAGGGGGCTTGGAATTCATTGTGCCGACTGCAATAGTGCGTGGATGTTGAATTTTATCAAATCTGTGTTACGCCGAAATACGAATGCAACTAGGTGGTCCGTCGAAGGTTTCATATCCGCGATGCGCTCCGAAGAGGGGATGCGGCAGTGGAGTATCGTTGCGTCACTTGCGACGATGCTGGCATTTATACTGGATTTAAACGGGTTGGAGCGGGCGATGGTGATAGCGTTTTCGTGGAACATCGTTCTGATGGAATTGGCGAACACAGCGATCGAGGTGGTCGTGGACCGCATTTCAAACGAGGTGCATCCGCTGTCGAAGAAAGCCAAAGACATCGGCAGCGCGATGGTTTTTTTCGCGATTATTCTGGCGTTGATCGTGTGGCTGCTGGTGCTGTTCGGCGGCGCGTGAACGCCGTTAACCTTTGTGATTTGGGTCGGTGTTTCGTGTGCACAATGCGTGCACAACCTGTG
>JAGLUD010000234.1 GCA_023134935.1 Paracoccaceae bacterium
TGACCGGAATTTCAAGCGCGTTAACTTCGACCGAAATCGCTTCGGGATGCGGGTCAACACGACCACCTTGTACAACCTCGGGGGTAAACCCACCGCCACCCATGGCGTCAGGTAGGCGAATAATTTCGATAGCACGAGCGCGGTGCGCTAGGCGGCGGATAAATCCGCGTTCCTCAAGTGCTGTTATCAACCGGTGAATGCCGGACTTCGAACGCAGATCGAGCGCTTCCTTCATTTCATCAAACGATGGAGGAACTCCGTCTTTTTGTAACCGTTCGTTAATAAACTTTAGTAAATCAAGTTGTTTGCGCGTTAGCATATCCGTCTCCGAACCCAAAAATAACACCTATAGTCACGTTAAGTTCTACAAGTGTTCTCGTTTTGTGTCAACTGTTACCGGATTTATTAAGATATTCGAATAAATTCGACAGAAGCACCTTTTTTAAGCGGCTCACCGTTAGGCGGTCGAACCAACAAGGCGTTAGACTGGCCCAATATGGTTAACAAAGAACTATCTTGGCGCTCGAAAGGTGTGATTAATGTGCCACCATCGGTTACTTCGACGTTTGCACGCATATAATGTTCGCGCCCACCGTTTTGTCGGACGTCCTGAGCCAGCACTCCGACTTCGCGCTCCAGCGGTGCCGGGGCAAATCCTAACATTACATTAAGCATTGGGCGCAGAAATATGTGCCCGCAAACCATAGACGAAACTGGATTGCCCGGCAGGCCAACCATTGGAACACCATCCATTTTACCTGCCATAAGCGGTTTGCCTGGTTGCATGGCGACCTTATAAAAATCCAGCGCCATACCGCGATCAACGGCAACTTTGTGCACCAGATCATGATCGCCCACGGATGCTCCACCAATCGTGACGACTAGATCAGCACCAGCGGATAAATCCATCGCCTGTTTCAGGCTATCAACAGTGTCGCGTGCGATAGGAAGCATCCGGACTTCGGCACCATGTTCTTCCAGCAACGCTTTTAGGCCGAAGTTATTCGAACAGACGATCTGGTCCGGACCAGGAGTTTCGCCTGGCATTACCAACTCGTTACCGTTGGCAATAAGTGCGACAACAGGTCTGCGCGCCACAGGAACCTCGGGGATGTTCATTGATGCAAGCAAAGCTATATCAGAGGCTGTCAGTTTTCGCGGGGCGGAAACGATGTCACCCTCGTTAAAATCCCCGCCAGCGGGGCGGATGAATGTCTTGGTGTCGCGGTTTTCACGTACCGTGATAGTATCGCCATCTCTGATTGCGTCCTCTTGGATAAGGATGCAATCCGCGCCATCAGGGACGGGAGCGCCGGTAAAAATGCGAACTGCCTCACCACTATTAACGCGGCCCTCAAAACGATCTCCGGCGGCGGACTCCCCTATAACCTTCAAGGTCATTCCAGGCTGTGCCTCGGTGTTAACGACTGCGTAGCCATCCATGGCAGACGATGAAAACGGCGGCTGTGTCAGGCGGGCAGAAACGTCATCGGCCAGCACACGACCAGCTGCCTGAGCCAGCGGCACAGTTTCGCTTTCCAACTTGTTGGCAAGGGTGAAAATATGGTTAAGAGCCTCGGATACCGAAATCATTACTTCGCCTCGAACAAGCCAGACTTGCCACCGTCTTTCAAAACAAGGCGCACATCGGATATCACCATCGCCTTATCGACAGCTTTGACCATGTCGTAAACGGTAAGGCCCGCGATCGATACAGCGGTTAACGCCTCCATCTCCACACCAGTTTGACCAGTGGTTTTGACGGTTGCTTCGATATCAACGCAGCTGTTGGCAGCGTCTGGCGTCAACTCTAGCGAAACTTTTGACAACGCTAAAGGGTGGCAAAGCGGGATCAAATCGTGGGTCTTTTTGGATGCCATAATGCCTGCCAAACGTGCGACGCCCAATACGTCACCCTTTTTAGCACGCCCTTCGGTGATCAGCGCCAACGTGGAAGGTTCCATTGTTATCTTGCCCCTCGCCACTGCTACACGCGAGGTGATTTGTTTTTCGGAAACGTCAACCATATGGGCCGCGCCCTGATCATCGAAGTGGGTTAGGTCAGACATTCATAGCTCCAGTAAATTACGAGTGGCGGTTTCAACATCGGCTTGGCGCATAAGGCTCTCACCGATCAGGAAACAGCGGACATTGTGACTTGCCATATCGGCTAGGTCATCGGCAGAATTCAAGCCAGATTCAGAGATCAGGATTTTACCCTTCGGCGCAAGTTTTACCAGTTCGCGGGTGGTATCAAGCGAAGTCTCGAAGGTCTTCAGATTACGGTTATTGATACCCAGCAGAGGTGACTTCAAAATGCTGGCGCGTTCCAGTTCCTCGGCATTATGCACCTCGACCAGAACATCCATACCCCAACCGAACGCTGCATCTTCCAGTTCGACTGCTTGGGTGTCCGAAACGCTGGCCATGATAATCAGAATGCAATCGGCCCCCATCGCACGGGCCTCCGCCACTTGGTATGTGTCGTACATGAAGTCTTTACGAAGAACGGGCAACGACACTGCTGCGCGTGCCGCGATCAGAAATTCGTCCGCGCCTTGAAATGACGGCACATCCGTCAGCACACTAAGACAGGCAGCGCCGCCTTTTTCATAGGCTTTCGCCAATTCCGGCGGATTGAAATCCGCGCGAATTAAACCCTTCGATGGGCTGGCTTTCTTGACTTCGGCAATCAGACCATACCCCGTGATCGAGGCAGATCTTAACGCATCAGCGAACCCACGAACGGGTGAGGCAGATTTGGCAGCTGCTTCGACATCCGCAATTGGACGTGCGCTTTTGCAAGTGTCGATGTGTTCAAGCTTGTAGGCTTTAATCTTATCTAAAACATTGCTCATTCGCTGGCCGCCGATGTTATTTCGGCCAGTTTAGTAACTGCCGCCAACGCCTTGCCAGAATCAATACTCTCCCGCGCCATTTCAACACCGGATTTCAGGTCATCCGCCTTATCGGCAATCACCAGCGCAGCGGCGGCGTTCAGCAGTACAGCGTCGCGATAGGCGTTGTGCTCCCCCGCTAACAACGCGCGAAACGCCACAGCGTTTTCAGCGGGTGTGCCGCCCATGATATCCTCAAAAGGATGAACCGGAAGGCCTGCATCTTCGGGGTGGACTTCGCGGTCCACAACCGCACCATCTTCAAGTGCGGAAACCCAGCTAACCCCGCAAATCGTGATTTCATCCGTACCGTCAGAGCCATGCACCAACCACGCCTTTTCAGACCCAAGTGCCAACAACGTTTCCGCCATAGGGCGGATCACATCACGGGAATATGCACCTGTTAACTGCCTTTTAACGCCCGCAGGATTGGTTAACGGGCCGAGAATGTTGAAAATTGTTCGTGTTCCGAGTTCCTGACGCGAGGGCATAACAAACCGAACCGCAGGGTGGTGCATCGGGGCCATCATGAAACCGATTCCAGCTTCCCGCAGGCCTTTTTCGACAACATCGGCACCAACCATCACATTGATACCCATCTCGCCCAAAGCATCAGCTGCGCCGGATTTTGACGAGAGATTACGGTTGCCGTGCTTGGCGACGGTAACACCAGCGCCTGCCACTACAAACGCGGTCGCAGTGGAAATGTTAAGCGTTCCTTTGCCGTCACCACCCGTACCGACGATATCCATCGCCCCTTCAGGCGCATTCACCGGCAAGCATTTCGCCCGCATGACAGCAGCGGCGGCGGCGTATTCATCCACACTTTCCCCGCGTGTGCGAAGGGTCATCAGGAAACCGCCAATTTGGCTGGGGGTCGCATTACCGCCCATAATCACGTTGAACGCCGCCTCTGCATCGTGGCGCGAAAGCGGGCCATCAACTGCCTTTTCGATGTATTCTTTAAGGTCACTCATTTGCCGCCCCCTGCAATATCCAAAAAGTTTTCAAGCATCGCATGCCCATGTTCAGACGCGATCGATTCCGGGTGAAATTGAAGCCCGTGGATCGGCAACTCTTTATGCTGCAATCCCATGATAGTCCCGTCTTCCAATTCTGCTGTAATCTCGAGACAATCGGGCAAAGTCTCACGCTCAACAATCAAGGAATGATAACGCGTCGCTTCAAACGGCGAGGGTAAACCCTTGAACAGTCCATTACCATGATGGTGCATCTGCCCCATCTTGCCGTGCACAATTTCATCGCACCTAACGACCTTGCCACCGAACGCCTGACCAATGGTCTGATGGCCCAGACAGATGCCAATCAACGGCGTTTTAGTTTCCGCGGCAGCGTGTACCAACGGCAGGCAAATTCCGGCTTGATCGGGGTCACAAGGCCCGGGGGAAAGCATGATCGCGGATGGGCTCATACCCATTGCGGCCTGCACATCCATTTCGTCATTGCGTTTAACTTCGACGTTGGCACCCAACTCGCCCAAATAATGGACGAGGTTATAGGTAAAACTGTCGTAATTATCGATAAGTAACAACATCGTTCGTCTTTCGTAATCTCACGGTCCACATTTGGGTGGAAGTGCGCGCATAGCGCCGTTAAGGTCGTTTACCAACGATCGACGGTTATTGGAACGTCTGATCTGAATTTTTGGGGAATTTGGTTCATGGGTGACAACAATATTTTGCCAAAAGGCGGCTTTCTGCGTGGTGTTCTGGCGGGATTGACCCTGATTGCCCTCATTTTTATTGGGCTGGCAGCTTCTTTTCCGTTAATTGTTCCAGGTGGTCCTGCGCCCGCGATTGTTTCAGACCTGAATATAGCCCCCGCGCAGCCTGTGCTCGCACCCGAGGAATCATCTGGCGGCATTTCCATAAACACAGACACACCGACACCCACACAGCTGCTTGCCAGTCCCGCGCCACTGGGGGGCACTGCACCAGATATTACAATCGCACCGGAACCGGCTGCACCTGTTAGTACCGTTTCGCAGATAGAGACCATGCCAACTAACGATATTCAAATTGGCTATGGTGAAAGCGTGCCTCCGGTCGTTGCGGCACCGACTGTTTCCGCAATCGAGGCGCCAAATGTTGCCGACGTACCCAACGTCGAAGACACTACGGAAGCGCCCGAAGTCAGTGTTGAAATTACTGCTGCTGGTGAAACGGTTACGACGACAGAACCTCAAGCGGTCGAGCCTGTTGTTGAGCTTACTCAAGCATCTAATGATCCAATTGAAACGCCCACAGTTACAGAAGTAGCCGAGGAACCGACCACAAACGCAGGGGTTAGTGATCAAGCGCCGGCACCGTCGAGTGAACCCACACAGATCACCTCGGCTGACACGGGCAATGCGTTTGAAACTTTCTCGGCCGTGTTCGCAGACGATGGCGACCTTCCTTTAATGTCGTTTATCCTAGCTGCAGACACTGTCGCTGAAGCGGATTTACTAAAAGGTTTCTCAACGCCGATCACCTTGGCGGTCGCCTCTGATAATCCTGCAGCCAACGAAATGGTTGCCAGCTTTCGTGCAACGGGCGGCGAAGCCGTTCTGTTGCTTCCAAGCGAAGGCGCTAATGTTCTTAGCAAAGGCGGCAACCCTGCAGATGCAGGTGCTTTGCTTGATGCTACTCTTGCGAAGATCGACGGTGTGCTCGGCGTTATGGATGGCCCGGACGGTAACGTTAATCAGGACACCCGTATGATGAGTGCGATGCTTGCGAAACTTTCGGAAACCGGCCATGCAATAATGACAGTTAACGGTCTGGGGCTTAATCGCACAAGTATTTTGGCGTCAGAAGCTGGTGTTCCAGCCGCAGACATTTCGCGTGTCGTTAACACTGAGGATGGCACCATTGCCGTTATTCGAGAGTTGGATAAAGTCGTTCTACAAATAGGCGATCAACGCGCGGTCACTATCTTCGCAAAGGCGACACCCGAACTGTTGTTTGCTTTGAAATTCTGGTTGGAAAGCCAAAAGGCGCAAGCAGTAACCATCGCACCTGTGTCAGCGTCAATCTTGCGTAATTAACGCGTAGTTAACCTTGCCCACCTCGAAAATTAACAAATAGGCCCGCATCTTGCGCGGCCATCATCAGGGCTTTGGATTTGTTAATCGTTTCTTGAAACTCTGCTTCAGGGTCACTGTCGTAAACGACTCCGCCACCAGCCTGCACATAAAGCGTTTCGTCTTTCACCACGGCAGTGCGAAGCGCGATGCAGATATCCATATCCCCACCGGCCGAGAAATATCCGACGCCACCGCCGTAAATTCCACGTTTTTCGGTTTCCAACTCGTCAATGACTTCCAT
>JAGLUD010000235.1 GCA_023134935.1 Paracoccaceae bacterium
GGTGTTCGTATCAACTGTGCTGGCCGTCTTGGTGGTGCTGAAATCGCGCGGACCGAATGGTACCGTGAAGGCCGCGTGCCTTTGCATACTCTTCGTGCCGACATCGATCACGCCCACGTAGAAGCGATGACTGCTTATGGTATCATTGGTATCAAAGTCTGGATCTTCAAAGGCGAGATCATGGAGCACGATCCACAAGCACACGATCGTCGCATGGCTGAAATGCAAGAGGGTGGTGGCGGACGTCCACAACGCCCTCAGCGCAATCGTTAAGGGGAGGGATGAACAATGCTTCAACCTAAACGTACCAAATTCCGCAAGCAGTTTAAGGGCCGTATCCACGGTCAAGCTAAAGGCGGATCTGACATCACTTTCGGGACATATGGCCTGAAAGCAACTGAACCAGAGCGTATCAACGCGCGTCAAATCGAGGCCGCTCGTCGTGCCATGACGCGTCACATGAAACGTCAAGGCCGTGTGTGGATCCGGATTTTTCCGGATGTACCCGTAACTGCCAAACCTATCGAAGTTCGTATGGGTAAAGGTAAAGGCTCGATCGACCGTTGGGTTGCCAAGGTTAAACCTGGCCGCATCATGTTCGAAATCGACGGCGTGGACGAAGTCACTGCTAAAGAGGCCTTGCGCCTTGCTGCGATGAAGTTGTCCGTGAAAACACGTATCGTTACCCGCGAAGACTGGTAAATACGTCACTTCGGTTTAAGAATTGGAAAACCCTCGGCGGAAACGCCGGGGGTTTTTCTTATGGCACGTCTTGCGCGCCCATTAAAACAGGGTCTGTTTTGATGGGCGCGAACGTAACAAGATGACGGCCACGCCGCTGATTGTGCGCTGCAGTCATCGGACGGTGGGCAGCGCCAGAACGGAACCGCCTTTGCGTTTACTGTTTTGATTGAAGCGGGTCATGTAGAGAGGCCACCGAAGGTGAAATTCAAATTTCAGTCCTAGAGTCCCCAAACTAAAACGGCGCAAGTTGAACCTGCGCCGTTTGTCAAATCGTAGTACCGTTTATTCCAGATGGCCGCCAGAGTAGCCTAACCAATCCTCGATTGGTGCCAGCGCGCGCGGACGTCTAGACGACGTTCCTTGCGATCCGAAATTGTATACTATCCCTAATTGGACAGTAGTTGACGCAAGCCGCTCATCTTCACCAATCTGGTAGAAATCGGTGTAATCTACACGCAGATAAGTCGACAGGCCGTGCACATTCGTCTCATAATACGCACCAACCCCGGCGATCATCATATCCAGCTGATCGCCGTCGTGCGTACCATTCGCAAAACCTACCTGACCATCCACAGATAACGCCGGTGAAATGCTGTAGCTCAGTCCAGCGATGCCATAAGTACCATCGTGGATGCCGTCTTCTCCGTCCGTACCTTGCGTACCCATAGGTTCGCCAATGCTTCCAATTTCACCAAAGACGGAAATTTGCGAATTTATCGAATATTCACCATCAATCCCCAGAATGACTCGCTGCATCTTGTTCGAACCAGCGGTGTCGTCTCCGGTAACATCAACATATCCGACAAATCCACCAAATCTGGAATTTGTAAAGTCTTTCCCAACCCGGAATGCGATCATCGATCCATTGTGCAAGGTGTCGTCGGTATTCGCCGGGACATCTGTATCCTGATATCGAAGATCAATCTGCCCATAGTACCCGTTGGTAAAGTTTCGTCCAACCGATGCAGAAAGCCCGAATTGGGAAAAGTCGAATGGTTCGTTGGCCGGATCGCCAACCGCGGGATCATTCAAGATGTTATCCACGTGGTTGCTCTGCCCAGTTAGGCCAATGCGACCGTAATATTCCTGTGCCGTACCAACGCTCAAGAGATCGCAAGTGATTTTGGTCACTTAGCTGTTAAATAATTGTGTCACATCGCGGGACGCTACCCGAAAACTATTGAGCAGTCCTCGGCGTGATCTTCAGGCGAATTTCCTCACCCATTTTGTGGCGTGCCTGTTCCATGTCGTGATCAAGCTGCAACTGCACCCAGAAATCCGGTGCCGTGCTGAAATACCGTGCCAACCGCAGCGATAACTCCACGCCAATCGGCGTTTCTCCCTTGATTAAAGCATCGACCGCATTCACCGAAATCTGGATATTTCCAGCCAGTTGATCGACGGAAATCTTCAGCGGGTTGAGGTATTCCTTCGCAAGAATACTCCCCGGAGGAGGGCATAGGTAAACCGGTTCAGCAGCCTTTTTATCCGGCGGTAGAATCTGCACTTCGGTAGGATACCCCGCAGCCTTCCACGCATCAATTCCGCCGGTCAGATGAATAACACCGGCGTAACCCTCGCTAAGCAGCATTTTTCCGGCAGCCTCGGATCTTTTGCCGATGGCGCAATGAAGCACCACTTTCTTGCTGGGAATTTCGGGAAAAATCTCGGGATCGAACGAGGACATAGGCAACAACAGCGACCCCGCAATATGCTCCTGATCATATTCTGAGGTCTCACGGACATCGACGAGCACAATCTCGTTGCGGTCATACCATTCCTTAACTGTCTTGGCATCGGCGCTGATAACGGTGTTGGCAGGGGTGGACATGGCGTTGACCTTTGATTTATTAAAGACGTAAGATTATGTGAATTACATTGTACCACACAACAATACCATTAACGAAATGTGAATATCCACATGAATTGTGAAAATCATGTGATCCCGTAGGGCGTGCGGTTCCCGCGCACCGCTCCGCCACGAAACCCAACCACCTCCGCATGCCGAAACGTCGGAACGGTGCGCGGGAACCGCACACCCTACGCCTCGTTATTCACACCAACATAGGGCAGGCCGGGCGGGGATTTGGATTTGATCTTTATTGGTTGGGTTTAATAACTATACTATGAGCCAACTAACCATTTAGGTTGAAGTAGTATGGAAGCACCTTGCGCATTTTGTGGCGAAAGAAAAACCTTAGTCGAAAGTCACGTTTTGCCAGCTTTCGTCTTTCGTTGGTTGCGCGGCCGTTCTGGGGCTGGCCATATGCGAAATACAGATAACCCAAACTTACGTGTGCAGGATGGTTTGAAGTTTCCATGGCTATGCATTGACTGCGAAAAACTATTTAATCGATACGAAACTGCGTTTGCGACAAAGGTCTTTCATCCTTGGCTTTCTGGCAATAACCAAATTTCTTATGAAGACTGGTTGCTAAAGTTTTGCACCTCAATTTCTTGGCGTGTCTTAAAGTATGCGAGGGGGCAAAATGAAAATGCTCAGTATTCTGTAGAACAGCACACTTTGATGGACCAAGCGGAGGAGCATTGGCGGGATTTTCTAAATGATAGGGTTCCGCATCCAGCAAAATTTGAACAACATTTAGTGATTTATGATTTGGTTAAGTCGACGAATATTTCAGATTTACCAACCAACTTTAATCGTTTTATGACCGGCGAAGTCACTCTTGATATCGTGGGATCTGATCGGTCTCTAATGACTTTTGCCAAGCTTGGAAGGTTTACGATATTTGGAATTATTCAAAAAGGTCCAAACAAGTGGAGTGGCACAAGGGTATGCGTCAAGAATGGTGTGCTTAAACCCGACAAATTTACCATTCCGGTTGGACTGCTAGATCTGTTCCGTGAGAAAGCTACGCATTCGGCAATGGCGATGTCTAATATTTCATCTAAACAGCGAGCGAAGATTGACAAAAACATCATCGACAACATTGACGCCTTTGCAGAGTCTGAACAATTTGAATCGATTGAAGTCGATATTTTGATGTTTGGTGAGGATGCGGTTCTTCGGAATGATGACTCTTGATTTTGTCTACCCCATGACCCACCAAACAAACCCCTTGCCACCCCCCCATAACCCCCCTATAGAAGCCACTTCGATAACTGACTCCACTGGAATCAGGGTAACCCGTATGGGCCCACCGGTGATGTTGATAAAGGAAAATAGCGTTATGAACGCCAATGAACTACGTGAGAAAACACCAGACCAGCTCCGTGAAGAGCTGGATAATCTGAAAAAAGAGAGCTTTAACCTGCGTTTTCAACAGGCTACTGGTCAACAAGAAGGTACTGCACGCATGAAAGGCGCCCGTCGTGACGCTGCTCGTGTTCGCACTATTCTAAATGAAAAAGCTGCTGCCGCAGCAGCTGAATAAGGGTGTAAAAGATGCCAAAAAGAATCCTATCCGGTGTCGTTACAAGCAACGCCAACAAACAGACTGTTACAGTTTCCGTTGAACGTCGCTTTACGCACCCCGTAATGAAGAAAACCATTCGTAAGTCCAAGAAATACCGGGCGCACGATGAGCAGAATGCTTTCAATGTTGGTGATATCGTTCAAATTCAAGAATGTGCACCAAAGTCGAAAACTAAACGCTGGGAAGTGATAACCGCTTA
>JAGLUD010000236.1 GCA_023134935.1 Paracoccaceae bacterium
CCCGTCATTGCCATGACCTCAGGTGTATCAACAACGAACGATACGTCTTGCCCCCTGTCAGATGTGTTCCGCAGTAAAACGGATGGGCTCTCGCCCCCTGCAAGGTACAGCTCAGGCATCAGGTCGCCATCACAGTCGAAGGCTGCGGCGCCGCCACCAACGAAGTGTTCCCAACCACCTACATATTGGTGTGCAATCGCCGGATCGCTCGTCACAACTTGAAATGCAGGCTGCGCGATTGCAGCTGGCGACAACAGTACGGCAACTAGAATGCCGGAAAAATATTTCATTAAGGTTTGCCCAATTTATTAGTTATCCATGCAGCTCAAGGTCTATCACGCCCTCGAGCGCGTAGGTCGCAGCCCCCATTGCCCACATCCGGTCGCCCCACTTGTGAACGCGTACCTCTGGTGGAGGTCCGGCAACCTGTACAATCGACTGCTTCATGCTTGCGATTACATCGTCGTCATATAAGAAATCATATTGCAAACGTTCGCCGGACAAAATTATCAGCTCAGGCGCAAAGATGTTCACCACATTCGCCAACCCCATCGAGAACATACGACCCGCCCGTTGGAAAATTGACAAAGCAGTCTGATTTCCCGATTGGGCCTCTTTCATCAGCAGTTGCATCTGCTGTTCAGGGTTTGCACCACTTAACGGGCCCATCGTTGTGCTGGCCTCGCGCAAAAGTGCGTAATCACCTACATAGGCCTCAAGACACCCGCGCTGCCCACAACGGCACAACGCACCGTCGAGATGCACTTTGGTATGGCCAAGTTCGGCACCACCGCCACCGGTTCCGCGATAGATTTTGCCATCAATCACGATGCCCATACCCACGCCTTGCTCAATTGTAATAACAATAAAGTTCCGCGCCTTCGTTCCCAGCCCAAACCTTTGTTCAGCCAAAGCGACGAGGTTGGCGTCGTTTTCTATAAACACCGCGACCCCTAAAACGTCGTGCAGCATTTGTTGTAGCGGCACATCCCTTTCCATTATCGTCGGTGACCATCGTACCAAACCAGTGTCAGTATCAATGACACCGGGAAGCCCAATCCCTACCCCGGACAGCGCTTTTATCGTCAGACCCGCGTCATCCAGCGCCATCAACAAAGTCTCCTGAAGGAAATCTCTGGTATCCTCGGCGGGCTGAAAGGCTGCGGGGCTGGGGTTTGAAAACTCTGCCACCCTATTTCCCACAAAATCTACGATCACGACCGTTGCGTATTTGTCCGTCAATTTCATGCCAGCCACCAAATGCGCATCGCTGCGAACCTGAAGGTCGACACGTGGCCGCCCACGTCTGGCCGCATTCTGGTTGGGGTTCGTGACTTCTTCGATCAAGCCCTTTGTAATCATCTCGGCTGTTATGCTGGTGACCGTCGCAGGGCTGAGGCCAGTTTGTTTGGCTATATCAATCCGCGCAATTGGCGCGTTTTGACGAATCGCGACAAACACCGCTTTTTTCCCAGACTCGCGATTGTCGGAAAACTGGTACGTGCGCTCATTATTCATTTCGTTCGACTCCCCAGTTTCGCCGCAGAATGTACGCTGCCACACATAACTTTCCAAGCACAGACATCGTGAAAACCCGCACTGTCGCAACAGGTGTTCGCTTTTCTAGAATGTTAACGACAGTGTTACATTATTTAATTTGATTACCAAATTAAAATAACGCATAGTTTTCGCGACACGACGAATCCAGTCGGATTGCCGTGTAAATAAATTTCTTTGGGAGGATATAATGAAAAAACTAGGAATTATCGCTGCTGCTGCGCT
>JAGLUD010000237.1 GCA_023134935.1 Paracoccaceae bacterium
TTTCAGGAAGAACGCTGGAAAACTGATGAAGGCGCAATCAAAGCTGCACTAGAAGCTGCTGGCGTTGAATACATCTCGGCTGACGCGCAAAGCTCGTCCGCTAAACAGCTTTCCGACGTTGAAAGCCTGATCGCACGTGGCGCAAATGCACTAATCATCTTGGCACAAGACGCTTCGGCCATTGGGCCTGCGGTTTCTGCCGCTGCTGATGAAGGCATCCCTGTGATTGCTTATGACCGTCTGATCGAAGACAGCCGTGCATTCTATCTGACATTCGACAACGTTGAAGTTGGCCGTATGCAGGCGCGCGCAGTTCTGGCGGCACAGCCGACTGGTAACTACGTGATGATCAAAGGTTCGCCAACAGATCCAAACGCAGACTTCCTACGTGGCGGTCAGCAAGAAGTTCTTCAGGCTGCAATCGACGCTGGTGATATCACTATCGTTGCAGAAGCCTACACAGACGGTTGGGCACCTGCGAACGCTCAGCGTAACATGGAGCAGATCCTAACAGCACAAGACAACAAAGTTGACGCTGTTGTGGCATCGAACGATGGTACTGCTGGCGGTGTTGTTGCAGCACTTACTGCACAGGGCATGGAAGGTATTCCAGTATCCGGTCAAGACGGCGACCACGCTGCGCTTAACCGCGTTGCTTTGGGTACACAGACCGTTTCGGTTTGGAAAGATGCACGTGCACTTGGTAAAGCTGCCGGTGAAATCGCTGTAGCTTTGGCTGGCGGTACAATGAATGCAGACGTTGCTGGTGCTGCTTCTTGGACTTCCCCATCGGGTACAACATTGTCCGCAATGTTCCTGGCACCTGTGCCTGTTTTAGCTGGCAACCTAAGCGACGTTATCGACGCTGGTTGGATTGCTAAAGACAAGCTTTGTGCTGGCGTTGCTGCTGGCTCACGCGCTGCTTGTAACTAATATCTATCTCCTCCTCCGGCACCGTCGGGGGAGGAACCTTTTCAAATCACCAAAAAATCGAATACTCTGGTTCAGCGTGCTCTCGCACCCATTGTAGTATTCAATAACCGAAGGGTCGGCCGATGAAAAAACTCATGCGAAATGCAGTAGGGGCGATTGGTATAGACTTACGTCTTCTGGGCATGATCGGTGCATTGGTTCTTCTATGGATTATCTTTGATCTTTCTACTGGCGGTCGGTTTTTAACCCCGCGCAATTTATTCAACCTATCGGTCCAGACGGCATCTGTTGCTGTTATGTCGACCGGCATGGTTTTCGTTATCGTCACCCGACACATAGACCTTTCTGTAGGCGCATTGCTGGGCTTTATCGCCATGGTGATGGGGACGCTACAACTTAACATCCTGCCCGAATACCTTGGCTTTGGTCATTGGAGCATCTGGATTATTACGGTCGTTGTCGGCGTGCTTTTAGGCACACTTATCGGCGCTTTCCAAGGCTGGGTTATCGGCTACCTGACCGTCCCCGCATTTATCGTAACACTTGGCGGCCTGCTGATTTGGCGCGGTGCTGCGTGGTGGGTTACACAAGGACAAACCGTTGCCCCACTCGACGAAACCTTCCGTATGCTGGGCGGTGGCGTCGTTGGAACGTTGGGTGACCAGCTAAGCTGGGCTGTGGGGCTTGCAGCAACGATCGGGGCCGTTGTTATGATGGTTCTGGCACGGCGACGTAAATCCAGTCACGGCTTCAAGGTCAAACCACTATGGGCGGAATACGCCATGGGCGGTATCGTGACGGCACTAATCCTGGGCTATGTTCTTGTAATGAACGCCTATCCGCTGCCCAAAGGAGCCGCCAAACGGTATGCCGAGGCACAAGGAATTGAATACCCCGCCGACGGTTTGTTTATCTCGCACGGTATCGCGATACCGGTGATCATCCTGTTGGTCGTGGCCATTATTATGACAATCGTCGCACAAAAAACCCGCTTCGGCCGTTATGTATTCGCCACTGGTGGCAACCCCGACGCAGCAGAGCTTTCGGGGATTAACACCCGAATGTTGACAGTAAAGGTCTTCGCCCTGATGGGTGCTTTAACGGCCATAGCCGCCGTGATCGCCTCAGCCCGACTGGGCGCCGTTGGCAATGATTTGGGCGTGCTGGACGAGTTGCGCGTGATCGCAGCCGCAGTGATTGGCGGTACGGCATTGTCCGGCGGCATCGGCACGATCTACGGCGCCATCATCGGCGCGGTTATCATGCAGTCCTTGCAGTCAGGCATGGCGATGGTGGGCGTAGATGCGCCACTGCAATCCATCGTCGTCGGCGTCGTTCTGGTTCTGGCCGTATTTATTGACATCATCTACCGCCGCCGCGCGGGCCTCTAAGGAGCATGGTTATGGATAAGCAAACTCCGCTAGTTGAATTAAAAAACATCGAGCTGGCCTTTGGCGGCGTCAAAGCCGTGAATGACGTAAGCATCGATCTTTACCCCGGCGAAGTCGTCGGCGTTCTGGGCCATAACGGCGCCGGCAAGTCGACCTTGATCAAGGTTTTGTCGGGTGCTTACAAAGCCGACGCTGGCGAGATTTACGTGAATGGGGAAAAGGCTACGATCAACAACCCGCGCGATGCCCGCTCCTATAATATCGAGACTATTTATCAGACGCTGGCACTGGCCGACAATCTCGACGCCTCCTCGAACCTGTTTTTGGGACGAGAGATCGTCAACAAGTTCGGCATGGTCGACGATGATTCAATGGAGGCCGAGACGCGCAAAATAATGAAGCGCCTCAACCCCAACTTCGCCAATTTCAAATCGCCTGTAAGCGCGCTCTCGGGCGGTCAAAGGCAATCTGTGGCAATCACACGGGCGGTGTATTTCAACGCACGCATCTTGATCATGGACGAACCTACAGCCGCCCTTGGTCCGCAGGAAACCGAAATGGTTGCAGAGCTGATCAACCAGTTGAAGGCTGAAGGAATCGGAATTTTTCTGATCAGCCATGATATCCACGACGTGATGGAATTGTGCGACCGGATCAGTGTTATGAAAAACGGTAAACTAGTGGGAACCGAGAATGTCGCAGACGTTACCGACGACGAGATTCTGAGCATGATTATTCTAGGCAAAAAGCCCAGCTAAGCCCCATATCTTGTCACCGCATCTGTTCGCCAGACGGTGGCAGTGTTGGATAAGGCGTACCAGCGGGAATGAGAGGAAAGAAGTAGGCCTCTGACATTTTGGAAAAACGTAACGTTACTTGATGTTCATGATGTATTCTTGCGTTCAGAGTAGGTGTAGCGTCGTCGTGAACTTTGTCGAGGACCAAGATATTGTCAAATGCGGAACCTACTGAACCAATAGAACAACTCGGCGGTCGTCGGGCATGGGCTATCTGGTCACTTGCAGCCCTCGCATTCGGATACGCTTTCTTTCATCGAGTCACCCCTAGCGTTATGGTCTCCGATTTGATGAGCGAATTTGCCATCAGCGGTGCCATGCTCGGAACGCTTTCGGCACTGTACTTCTATCCTTATGTGGTATTGCAAATTCCACTTGGCGCAATTCTTGATGTCGTTGGCACGCGCATTATATTGACTGCGGCCTTATCCATCGCTGCACTCGGTTCACTACTGTTTGGGTCAGCTACATCCATCGAAGTTGCATACATTGGACGTGTCCTTATCGGAATTGGCTCCAGCGTCGGATTTTTAGGCGCGCTTACGCTGGCCGGTAAGTGGTTTCCTATTCGAAAGTTTGCCCTGTTATCCGGACTAACGATGTTTGTCGCGATGATGAGCGGGATGATGGCGCAGGGGCCTTTAGCCATCTTCGTTTCACAATTCGGGTGGCGCTCTAGTATGTGGGGGTTGGCAATCTTTGGTGGTTCGCTTGCCTTACTAGTTTACGTATTTGTACGGAACGAACCTGAAAACCGTAACATCGAAAAGAAACATAAAGACACCTGGAAGAATATGTGGAGTGGCCTAGCGCGTGCAGCAAGAACACGCGAAGTCTGGAAGATTGCACTTGTGGCAGCGACTATGTCCGCACCAATGTTGACGGTGGGCGGTCTGTGGGGGACACCTTATTTGATGAGCGCATATGAGTTAGAACGGCCCGAAGCTGCATTCTACATGTCGTTGATGCTGTTTGGCTGGGCATTTGGTGCTCCATTTACCGGGTGGCTGTCCGATTACATCGGACATAGGAAAGCGTTGCTTGTGTTCGGGTCAGGCATTTTATCTGTAACGTTGGGGATCATCGTTTTCGTTCCGAATGTTCCACTGTGGCTAACTGTTGGTCTTTTTGTCCTAGCGGGAGCGTCCGGTTCGGCAATGGCGACAACTTTTGCATTGGTCCGTGAAGTTTCCCCAACCGATATCAGTGGATCTGTGGTGGGGATCGTAAATTCGATGACCGTGGCCTCGGGCGCGATATTGCAGCCTCTGGTTGGTGTATTTCTTGATGCCAGATGGGATGGAACGCTCATAGAAGGTGCTAGAATCTATTCGGAATCCGACTATCGCTGGAGCTTCGCGATTGTCTTCGCCTCCGCTGTGGTTGGTTTTATAACCTGTCTAAACCTGAACGGTGGCACTAAGTAACAAGACACAAGCACCCACCAAGGGTTTGCACGGCATCACATCCCCTCCGTGCCGCGGGGCACATTTCCCGACGCCCTTCACCATAGCGCCCAGTATCGATATACCTCAGTCTCGCTCGCTTTCTGGAAGTCGGGCGAGTCGACGCTGGTCGAATGAGTGGCCTCGTGTTGTTTGCATCAATAAAGGATTGGCGATGTCACCTATTCAGCGGAAACCACCCAACACTGCAAGTGTTGCGATACCGGGCGACAACGGAAAATTGCACGCTCCGTCCGCCGCACGAAATGTTGCGGCAATTGTGGATGCGATCAGCGCATTTGTCCCTGACGAAGGAACCGCTCTGGAAATTGCAAGCGGGACGGGTCAACACGTCGTGCGTTATGCCGAAGCGTTTCCAAATATTGTATGGCAACCCACAGATATTGACACGGACCGGCTGAAAAGCATTGCGATTTGGACCCTTGATTCGGATCTGAGCAACATTCAGAAGCCCGAACTATTGAACGCAACATCAGATAGTTGGTCCCCAACTTGGCTCGGTCAAAATTTGATAATCCTATCGAATCTTCTGCACTTAATCAGTGAGCGCGAGGCGATGAACGTCATCACTCAATCTGCCAAGGCTCTGGCCTCTGGTGGAGTGTCGCTGATTTATGGCCCATTCTTACGCGGCGCGGATTTCGCAAGCGAGGGCGATCAGAAGTTTCACGAAAGTCTGCAGTTTAAGGATAGTGAGATCGGTTATAAATCCTACCAGTTTGTTCAAAACGCCCAAACCGACAGCGGGCTAATACCGCTAGAACCAATACCGATGCCTTCGTCCAACTTATTACTTGTAGCGCGAAAGCCCTGAATCAGGCGCTACAATAAGTAATGCGAGCGCCGACATAGTCAGCGCTCGCACATGTTATTAATCAGCTGATCAAGCGCCGATGCGGCGACGGCGATATTCGCTGGCAAGATAAACGACACCTGCGGTCAGAACCAACCCGATAGCTACGCTTAGCCAGTCAGTGCCGGAAAGAACCAGTTTAAGCAGTTCGAAAGGTGCTCCGCCGGCTGGACCCATCAGGATTTCCGCGGCAAGTTCTTCGTTAAAGTTGCTGTCGAACCAACCTTCCAGAAACTTTGCAATCGGGCGGCTGTTGCCAAATCCAATGATGCTGTTGATGAATTCCAGCAAAACGACCGTGCCCGGGATCAGGAAGGCCAGTGGAATGCTCCAACGACGGAACAATGTCGATAGACCAGCCACCCATGCCAGCGCTGGTGCTTGCGTTAGCAAACCAACGATATAGTAGATCGCAGCTACGAATCCCATTTGAACATAGATTTGCAAAGCTTCGAAAATGCCGGGTGCATTCAGCGCTGGATGTTGGAACGACACAACGACAAGTACCAGATAAATTATTGCACCGGTAACCAAAGCAAATCCGAAGATTAGCGCCGCAAATATCGTAATTCCCGACAATGCCTTACTGGTTAATATTTTAAGGTCGCTTTGCGGAATGGATTTCCAGAACAACAGCGCATTGTTACGGCGGTCTGCCGAAAAGCTGTCAGCGTAATAGAAGAATAAAGCTACAGTTAAGTAAACCGACCAAACTATATAGGAGGCCGCCACGCCGATCGTGTACATTGTTGCACCGGTCGGCGCGACAATGTATTCGCCTTCAAGTTCGCCATTACCGGCAATAAGAAGAAACGCCACAGCCACACATATGATTGATAGCAGAACTGCTGGCGCATAAAGGAACGCGCCTCGGTGCTCCAGAAACTCGCGCTTGATTAGAGCTTTCATAGTATGCATCAGACTTCTCCGTCGGTTGTAGTTTTGCCTTGCATGAGCGCCACGAACAAATCGGACAGGCTCGGAGTCGAGGTCTGGCCAAGCGGCTCAAGATTTTCAGCTGGCACGTTGTCGAACACCATTACTGTGTGATCAAAACGGGTTTCAGAATAGATCGGGTTCAGATTTTGGGCTTGTTCCAACAGATCCTTGCCAACCGACACTTGCGTATATCGACCGCTAATTTCATCGACAGGTGTATCCAGAATGATCTTCCCGTCGTTCAAAAACATTATGTCACTTAACAGAAATTCGATTTCATCCACCTGATGGGTGGTGATCAAAACTGTGCGATCCTCGGTCATATAATCTTCGAGAAGGCGACGGTAAAACCGTTTGCGATAGATAATGTCTAAACCGAGTGTCGGTTCGTCCAGAACCAGCAATTTCGCGTCAATCGCCATTACAACTGCCAAGTGCAGTTGCGCCAACATACCTTTTGACAGGTGTTTGATTTTGGCGCCGGGTTTTACTTCGGTACCCGCCAAAAACTCCACCGCTTTATCTTTGCTGAAGGACGGGTGAAGGTCTGTCATCAAGTCTAGCAACTCCTGAACCTTCAAGAACCTTGGCAAACTTGCAACATCGGCAACAAAGGCCACGTCGTTCATAAGTTTCGCTCGGTTTTGAAACGGGTTTTGACCCAAAATCTCGATCTGACCTTCGCTATCGGTCAACCCCAGAAGGGCGTTCAACGTCGTTGTTTTACCCGCACCGTTTTGACCCACCAGACCATATATACGACCCGCCGGTATGTCGAAATCGATGCCGCGAAGCACTTCCGTTTGCCCGAAAGTCTTCGACAGACCCCGCGCACTTGCGATTATGTTTGAGGCGTTCACTTGCCTTCTCCTTTTTCAAAGAGCTCGTTTTGATCAAGCTCCAGCGCTTCAATCTGCGCCCGAATACGTGGCCATTCTTCTGCAAGAAATTTGCTACGTTCATGTACAAGCAGCTTAGTGCGTGCTTTTTCTTCTACAAACATTCCTAGTCCCCGTTTCTTTACGACCACGTCCAGTTCGACCAAAGACTGATAGGCCTTGGTGACGGTTAGTGGATTAACGGAAAGGTCCATTGCGATCTGCCTTACAGATGGCATGGCCTCACCGTCTGAAATTGACCCGTTCAGGATCATTTCGATAAGTTGTTGCCGTATTTGCAAAAATATCGGCTGTGATTCATTCCATTGTTTCATGATATTTTTCGTTTCGTTGCAGGATTAGTGTGCTACATCAATAGCACACTACCGCACATATGCAAGGCGAATTGTTCATCGGCTTTCAAGGGTTGAAAAACCTTTTAAAAACAACCTGTAAGGTTTCAGATGGTCAATGAAGTATTTCTGAGAGTAGCGCTCGCAGTAAGTTCGAATCACGCTTTTTACCGCTTCGCGTACAGATTCGTTTTGCACCTGGGCAACCTGATGGTGAGCTTTATTTGATATGAGGACGAAACTTTTTCAAAGCCAGCTTTATAGCTGCCTGCACCAAAAGGATTTGCGCGCCGCACAATCGAAGCTACCAATTTTTCTGCGCGGTCTTTTACATAAGAGGCGAAAAGCGCTGCATTCAATGTCTTGCGCCTGCGTCCGCAATCACCGTGCCGCTCAACATCCGAAATCCGAACATCAACAGTATTAGTCCGACTAATACGCTGCCTGTATCGCCGACCATGATACGAAGTATAAAGGCGAGTGTCTCGTTCGAGGATGCTCCATCGAGCCGGATCAGGACTGCACCCAATACGTTAAACAGTGAGGCAAAAAAGCTTAGGAACACAAGTGCCCGCCAGTTCACCTCCTTTTGGGCTTTCTCAGCGGGTTTCAAAAATTTTGCCCAATCAAGAAGCCACAAAGCTGCCACTACAGATCCACTGCCTACAACAATAATCGCCATTTCATTTAACTCGACGGGCAACGTTCCTGTAGTGATTAGAAAGCCAAGGCTGTGCCCGGCAACCAAACCGAAGAATGCTCTGTAGCCAAAATACCACGTCGCGACCACTCGGACGAAATGTGGTAAAAACAAGAAGCTAGCCGATAGAGGCGAGCCTGCAACAAAGAGCTGTTCTAGTGGAGCAACAATATAGAACCAGAGAATGTATATGAGGCTCATGAACAAAAACGGAGCAGTAATCCATATCGGTATTCTATTCAGGATAGCCATTTTAGGAACATACTCGCCAAGCTGTCACGATTGCGTGGTGTGATTGGAGTTTTGGCATTTTTTGGCGTCCCCATTCCTCACTATATTGCATTTTGGGCAGCATCTTCACCCAATTTATCGAGCGCATTCGGTTATCATTCGAAAGCTTCAAAATGAATATTTCGCGCACAACTACCAAGCGCTTTCAAATTTGTAAGGCGCCACCAAGCACCCAATCTATTGACTCAGCGAAACGCTGCTGTGATTAATGTAAGCAAAAGCAAGTCGAATTATCGAGTTCAAAGATGTTCATTTGTTGAAATTGCCGAATTATGCATGGAAATGCTAA
>JAGLUD010000238.1 GCA_023134935.1 Paracoccaceae bacterium
AAAGACAAAGCGGTTAACATCGCGATTGCTGCGGCTGGCGAAGTTATTGCGGCCAACATGTCAGCCAAAGACGCTGGCGGGTTGATCGACGATGCTATCAAAGTTGTCGGTGACAAACTGCACTAAGCTTTGTGACATACTGATTTAAGAAACCCGGCCATTGCGTCGGGTTTTTTTATGCGGGTAGCCGTTTCATGGCCCATTCAGCGGCATCGCGCACAACTGCGTCGTCGTCAGTCAGCAATGGCCGCACGTATTCGCGCAAGCCAGCCTCGTCGGAATTCCCGATGGCGTATAAAACATTCCGCACAAACCGGTTACGTCCGATCCGTTTGATGGGTGACCCGCTGAAAACCTCACGGAAATCCGCATCATCCAGCGCCACAAGATGCGCCAGTTTCGGACATTGCAATTCAACGCGCGCCCAGTAACTCGCATCGCTCGAAACACTCGCGAACTTGTTCCACGGGCAGACCGCCAGACAATCGTCACACCCGTAAATTCGGTTGCCCAACATCGGACGCAAGGCCTCGTCAATCGGCCCGCTATACTCGATCGTCAGATAAGAAATACACTTCCGAGCGTCCAGTTTGTACGGCCCCACGAACGCATTCGTCGGACAAATATCGAGGCATTTTGTGCAAGTACCGCAGTGATCCTCTTCGCGCTCGTTCTTGGCAAAATCAAGCGTAGTGAAAATCGCTCCCAGAAAAAACCAACTGCCCTGATCGCGGCTAACCAAATTGGAATGCTTCCCCTGCCAGCCCAAACCAGCAGCAGCCCCCAAAGGTTTTTCCATCACAGGGGCCGTATCAACGAAAACCTTGATGTCCCCACCAGCTTGTTCCAGTAACCAGCGCCCAACCCGTTTCAGGCGTTTCTTGACTAGATCATGGTAATCCCGATTGCGCGCATAAACGGAAATATTGCCGCGATCTTTCATGTCCAACAGCCGCAACGGGTCATCCGCCGGCCCGTAATTCTCCGTTAACATGATAACAGTTTTGGCTTCGGGCCACAGTTCGGACGGATCACCACGCCAAAGTTGCCGCCTCGCCATCCACTCCATATCGCCGTGATAGCCACCCTCGACATAAGCCTGCAGTCGTGCCGCCGCCTCGGGGATCGCATCTGGGGAACAAACGCCAAAACCGGAAAACCCCTCGTTCAGCGCGTGCTCGCGAAGGCGCTGCAAAAGACCGTCGTTTTCGGCCGTACTCACCTAGAAATCCAGATCGGCGTAATGCGAAGGGGGCACGAACCCTGGCACTAGATCTGATAGCAATGGTCGGAACGCCGGACGTGACTTGATCTTGGAATACCAGTCATGCACCGCTTCATTACGCGCCCAATCGACATCGCTGATATAGTCCAAACAACTAAGCTGCGCCGCCGCCGAAAAGTCCGCAATCGTCATCCGATCCCCGGCCAACCAGCGCCGTTGTTCCAGCAACCACCCCATATAATCGAGGTGATACTTGATGTTCTTGGCGCCCGCTTTAATGCGCGAGCTGTCCGGATAACCGGATTTCATCAGCTTCTTGTTGATGCGCTCATAAAGGAGATTGGCTGTCACTTCGTGGTGAAATTTGTCGTCGAACCACGCTGCCAACCGTCGCGCTTCGGCCCGCTCCGCCGCGCTGTTCGGCAACAGAGGCACCGTCGGATACACCTCTTCCAGGTACTCAAAAATCGCCGACGATTCAGCCAGAATCAACCCGTCAGCCTTCAACATCGGTACTTTGCCAGACGGGTTTTGTCGAAGATAATCCAGCCGCCGCTCCCAAGGGAATTCAACTACCAGATCCACGTCGATTTTCTTTTCAGCCAAAACCAGTCGGATTTTCCGACAAAAAGGCGAAAGAGGTAGGTGGTAGAGGCGCAGCATACAAAAATCCTGATATTGAAGAACCTCTCTTCAATATCCCAAATCTCCAATAATTCAAGGAGAAGCTTTCGGTAAAAAGCAATCCGCGCGGCCCTCATCGCGCAAAGTTGTTGCACCGACCGCAATCCGGCTTGCGCGTCGTTGCAGCGTATTGGGCAGATTGCCTGCCGCGCGTTCTTTTGGGTTGGGTAGCACCACCGCTAACCGTGCCGCATCCGCCAAACGAAGGTTTTTCGGGTCATACCGGAAATGTTTCGCAATCGCGGAATCAACTCCGAATACACCCTCGTCAAATTCCGCGACGTTAAGGTAAACCTCCATAATCCGCCGCTTGCTCCACAGGCTTTCGATCAGCACGGTCACGCCCGTTTCCATACCTTTGCGCAGCCAATTCCGACTGGGCCAAAGGAACACATTTTTGGCGACCTGCTGTGAAATAGTGGAAGCACCGCGGCCTGAACCGTCCCCCAACGCCGCCTCGATAGCGTCAAAGTCAAAACCGTTATGTTCGCAGAAATTCGCATCCTCGGCTGCCGCGACAGCCAGCGGAATATAGATCGACATGTCTTCGATATTGCGCCATTCCTTTTGAATTACGCCCAGACGATTGAACTCGCTGAACATCAGAAAGGTTAACGGCGGGTTTATCCATTTGAAAATCGAAACCAACACAGTCGAGATCAAAAGAATGATCAACAAGAACTTAACGAAAGGCCGTACAAGCCAAACGACCACGCGAACAGGAAAGAACCAATCGCGCTTGGGCGTTGGTTCTACCGGTTCCTCAACAGGTTTTGGTGGTGGTCGTTTTGCCATTATGTGGTCCGAAGTTGCCTCCGGACCAGCAAGTATCAGGCTGAGGCCGCGGTTTCAACATCGCTAAGCGGATGGGACAAACGCGTCAGCATTTCTTTGGGGCAAAGTTGCTTGAATTTAGGCAACATTTCAGACCAACGAAGAAGGATCTTGGCACCCTGTACGCTACCGGTTTCCTTGACGTGTTGTTCGACCAGCCCTTTAAGCTGGGCTTCCCAATGCGCGGATTGCACGGGTTGAACCGTCAGGGTTTCCATATTGGCGCGAGTCTCCACCTCGTTGTTCGGGTCTAGAATATAGGCCATTCCGCCCGTCATTCCGGCACCGAAGTTGTCACCGATCGGCCCTAGAATAACTGCAACACCGCCGGTCATGTACTCACAACCGTTGGATCCACAGCCCTCAATCACAACCTGCGCGCCCGAATTTCGCACACAGAATCGTTCGCCTGCGCGACCATTGGCAAACAGCTTGCCGTCTGTCGCACCGTAAAGAACCGTGTTGCCGATGATGGTGTTATCCGCCGCTATCAGTGGACATCCCAGCCGGGGCCGCAACGTGATCATGCCACCCGAAAGCCCTTTGCCAACGTAATCGTTAGCGTCACCAGTTACCTCGATCTTCAGACCGGGGGCTGCAAAGGCGCCCAACGATTGCCCGGCGGAGCCTCTTAGTTTCACCGTCAGATGGTCAGGTTGCAACGAGTTGCGCATCCCGAATTTTCCGACGATATGGCTGGAAAGCCGCGTACCAACTGTCCGGTGCGTGTTTTGCACCGAGTAAGAAAGCTGCATCTTTTCGCCGTCTTTGAAGAACGGCTGTGCGTCCTTAACGATTTGTGCGTCCAGCGTATCAGGCACGGCTTGACGTTCACGATCACGATTATACGTAATTGCACCGGCTTCGCTTGCCGAAATCAGCAGCGGGTTCAAATCCAGATCATCAAGATGCGCAGAGCCGCGCGAAACCTGCGTCAGCAAGTCAGCCCGCCCTATCACTTCGTCCAATGAACGCGCGCCGATGGAGGCCAGAACTTCCTGCACTTCTTGTGCATAGAACGTGATCAGGTTCACAACCTTGTCTGCCGATCCAGTGAATTTCTTGCGAAGCTCAGGGTCTTGCACACAAATCCCGACAGGGCAGGT
>JAGLUD010000239.1 GCA_023134935.1 Paracoccaceae bacterium
CCCATCATCGCGGCAATCACGATGTCACGACCGGTCCGCAGACCACCGTCGGTGCGCAAAGTTACGCGATCACGAAGGTTATTCAGCGCCAAAACCTGGTGCGTTTCGGTCAGGCCCATTTCCCAAGGCAGACCGACATATTTGATCGAGGTCGCAGGCGAAGCGCCAGTACCGCCATTATGACCCGAGATCAAAATCACATCAGCCTTAGCCTTCGCAACACCCGCCGCAATCGTACCAACGCCGCTGGAAGCAACGAGTTTAACCGTAACTTTGCAGCGTGGGTTGATCTGTTTGAGGTCGTAAATTAGCTGCGCCAAATCCTCGATCGAATAGATGTCGTGGTGCGGTGGCGGCGAAATCAACGTCACACCGGGCGTCGAGTGCCGCAACCGTGCGATCAGTTCGGTCACTTTGATGCCGGGCAACTGCCCACCCTCGCCGGGTTTCGCCCCTTGGGCAACTTTGATTTCCAGCTCTTCGCACTGGTTCAGATATTCGGCAGTAACGCCAAAACGACCCGAGGCCACCTGCTTGATCTTCGCCGATGGATTGTCACCGTTCGGTTCAGGATGGAAGTGCGCAGGGTCTTCACCGCCCTCGCCAGAATCCGACTTAGCGCCAATCCGGTTCATC
This sequence comes from Paracoccaceae bacterium, assembly GCA_023134935.1. Lineage (GTDB taxonomy): Bacteria > Pseudomonadota > Alphaproteobacteria > Rhodobacterales > Rhodobacteraceae > NORP23. Next base: position 637 of record JAGLUD010000239.1, read on the forward strand.
GCCACGTTCAGCGTTTTATGTGCCTCGGGGCTAAGGGCGCCCAGCGACATACCAGGTGTCACGAAGCGTTTACGGATCGATGTGATGCTTTCAACCTCATCCACCGAAATTGGTGCATTCGCTGGTTTAAAGTCCAACAAATCACGCAGGTGGATCGGTGGTCGTGACTGCATATCCTTGGAATATTGCTTGAACAACTTAAACGATCCACGATCACAGGCAGATTGCAACAAGTGCATCGCTTGCGCTTCCCACGCGTGGGTCTCGCCACTTTTGCGGGATTTATAGAACCCGCCGATCGGCAATATGTCCTGCCCTTGCAGCCAGCCGGTCGCGTGTATTTTCAGCGCCGCACGTTGAATGCCGGTTATCCCGATGCCGGAAATCCGGCTATGCATACCAGGGAAGAATTCAGCAACCATGGCGCGTGAAAGCCCCACGGCTTCGAAATTCAGACCACCGCGATAAGACGAAATCACGGAGATGCCCATCTTCGACATGATCTTAAGCAAGCCCTGATTAATCGCCTCCCGATACCGCAACTTGGCTTCGTCCAGCGTGCAATCCAGCAGCCCGCGTTCAATCCGGTCCGCTAATGAATCGAGCGCCAGATATGCGTTAACAGTCGTAGCGCCCGCGCCAATCAGCACCGCAAAATAATGCGGATCTATACACTCAGCCGACCGGATGTTCAGCGATGTAAACGTCCGCAGACCTTTCTGTACCAACCAGCTATGCACCGCAGACGTCGCCAAAATCATTGGCAATGCCACGCGATCAGCACTTTGATGCGTATCCGTCAAAACAATATGCGCAGTTCCAGCCCGCACGGCTTCCTCGACCTCGGCCTGAATGCGGTACAAACCTTCTTGCAAACCCTGCGGGTCATCAATCGCAAACGTACAGTCAATCGTCGCTGCACTATCGCCGAAATATTTCATCATCGCCCAGAAGCGACCGTTCGAAACAAAGGGGCTATCCAGCGTCAGAATTTCAGTTTGGCTGCCATCTTGGTCCAACACATTCTTCAAATTTCCGAACCGCGTCTTCAGGCTCATCACCCGAAATTCGCGCAAACTATCGATAGGCGGGTTCGTAACTTGGCTGAAATTCTGCCGGAAAAAATGGCTTAACGGACGGTACATTTCAGACAGAACGGCCGAAGGCGTATCATCACCCATCGATGCCAGAACTTCCTTACCATCTTCCGCCATCGGATGCAGGATCATCTCCATTTCTTCAACGGAATACCCGGCCGCGATCTGCCGCGTCCGCAAATCCGAACCCGTAAACTTCGGCCGTTCATCCACCCCGTCGGTGATTTCCTCAAGGTCCGTAATCGCCTCGACCCACTCACCAAACGGCGATGCGGCGGCCAGCATATCTTTCATGTCAACGTCATGCCAAAGCTTGCCCTCGGCCATATCGACGCCGATCATCTGCCCCGGTCCAAGTGCGCCCTTTTCGATCACACCCATCTCGTCTGTCGGCACCATGCCAGTTTCGGAACCCGCAATCAGCAGCCCGTCACCCGTAATCGCATAGCGCATCGGGCGCAGACCGTTACGGTCCAAACCGGCGCAAACCCAGCGCCCGTCAGTCATCGCCAAGGCGGCGGGGCCATCCCACGGTTCCATCACGGAATTCGCATAGGAATACATATCCTGCCACGCTTTCGGCACGGCGGTCGCCATGTTCGTCCAGCTTTCAGGCACCAAAATCGTCTTGGCCATCGGCGCATTACGCCCACCACGAACCATCATTTCAAAAACGGAATCGAGCGCCGCTGAATCTGAAGATCCGTTCGCGATAACCGGTTTAATATCCTCGGCCATGTCACCAAACGAATTCGACGCCATCCGAATCTCGTGGCTTTTCATCCAGTTAACGTTGCCTTTAAGCGTGTTAATCTCGCCGTTATGCGCCAGCATGCGGAACGGTTGGGCCAGCCACCACTGTGGGAACGTGTTGGTCGAATAGCGCTGGTGATAAATCGCAAACGCACTTTCAAACCGTTCATCCATCAGATCAGGATAGAAAACCGCAACTTGCTCGGCCAACATCATGCCTTTGTAGATCACGGAACGGCACGATAGCGAACTAACATACAGCTCGCGAATTTGCGCCGCTGCTGCAGCTTTTTCAATCCGGCGGCGAATGACGTAAAGTTCACGTTCAAACGTAACTTCGTCCACACCTTTGGAATTTGAAATGATGATCTGCTCGATCTCTGGCCGTGTCGCGTTGGCCTTTTCGCCAAGGCACGAAATGTTGACTGGAACATGCCGCCAGCCATAGATGTAATACCCCATCCGCAGCACTTCGGTTTCAACGATTGTACGGCAGGTTTCCTGTGCACCAAAATCTGTACGCGGCAGGAAGATCATGCCAACAGCGATCAGATTATCGTCAGGCTCGTGCCCTGTGCGACGGATTTGGTCATAGAAAAACTTCACCGGAATCTGAACATGAATGCCCGCCCCATCGCCGGTTTTCCCATCCGCATCCACCGCCCCGCGATGCCAAACGGCCTTCAGCGCGGCAATGCCGTTATCAACGACCTGACGGCTTGGTTTCCCATCAATGGAAACGACGAGACCAACACCACACGACGAATGCTCGTCATCCTCGCGGTAAAGCCCGTTTTCAGCCAGATTTTTGCGTGCAACTTCGTGTTCAGCGGCCCATTTTTCGTCATACTTGGTCATACTAAAACCTCCGAAGTTAATAGTTGGTTAATGCATATAGTAAGGTCCCATGACCCATTAACCTTTTGTTTTTGTTCGTTAACGTCAAATTGTACATACGCGTTGTGCACGTGTTGTGTACGCATTGTGCATCCGTGATTTGTGGCAAAATTAACCATTATGAGCCCCCGTTAAGCGATTTAGCGATGCTGTCTGCAGCATCACGGCCATCCTTAATCGCCCAAACCACAAGGCTCGCGCCGCGTACGATATCGCCGATGGCATAGACGCCTTCAAGGTTGGTTTCATGGGTCTCAAAATTGGCTGAAACGGTGCCCCAGCGGGTCACTTCCAGCTCCGGCGTGTCCCACATAACGGGCAAATCTTCAGGCTCAAAACCCAGCGCCTTAATCACCAGATCGGCCTTCTCGATATACTCGGCCCCTTCGATTTCCTCAGGTGCCTGTCGCCCTGTCGCATCCGGCGCGCCAAGACGCATTTTCTGCACCATCACGCCCGTAACACCATCATCACCCGTGAAGCCTTTGGGCGCTGCAAGCCAAACAAACTCGACACCCTCTTCTTCGGCGTTCTGTGTTTCCCGAACGGATCCCGGCATGTTCGCGCGGTCACGCCGATATAGGCATTTCACTGATTTGGCACCTTGGCGAATGGCCGTACGAACGCAATCCATCGCTGTATCACCGCCACCGATTACGACAACGTTCTTGCCTTCGGCATTCAGTTCACCGCTTTCAATTTCCGGCACATCATCGCCAAAATTCAGGTGATTGCTGGCCGTCAGGTAATCCAAAGCCTTAACAATTCCACCCAGTCCTGCGCCCGGCCCGCCGAGGTCGCGGGACTTGTAAACCCCAGTTGCTATTATAGTTGCGTCATGTTTCGCCCGAATATCCGCGAACGAAATATTCTCGCCAATGGCGCAATTGTTAACTATTTCAACGCCGCCATCTTCCAGCAGTTTCACCCGCCGCATAACGATATCTTTTTCCAGCTTAAACCCGGGGATGCCATAGGTCAGCAAACCGCCGGAGCGATCATTGCGATCATAAACGGTCACCTTAAACCCAAGCGAGCGCAACCGATCAGCCGCCGCCAATCCACCGGGTCCAGCACCAATAATCCCGACGCTTTCCGACCGCTCAACAGACGGCGTGGTCGGTTTAACCCAGCCATTATCCCAGGCCGTATCAGTGATATACTTCTCAACAGCGCCGATAGTAATCGTGCCATGGCCAGATTGCTCGATCACACAATTGCCTTCGCAAAGACGATCTTGCGGGCAGATACGACCACAGATTTCTGGGAAAGTATTCGTCGCCTGACTGATCTGATACGCTTCTTCCAAACGCCCTGTCGCGGTCATCAGCAACCAGTCGGGAATGTTGTTGTGAAGTGGGCAGTGCGATTGGCAATAAGGCACGCCACATTGGGAACACCGACTGGCCTGCTCAGCTGCCTTTTTGTTAATGAATTCGTGGTATACTTCCTGAAAGTCATCCCGCCGATCCTCGGCCGAGCGTTTCTCAGGCATGTCGCGCGCAACATTAACAAACTTCAACATAGGCTGCATTGCCATCCCAAAACCCTCTTCCAAGTATAATGCGTTCAACGCCCTTAATACTGGGAGTGGGCGCTCCAATAAAGACAGTATAACTGACCTAAATGCAAGATATAACCTAGAAGCGGCAAAAGTGCGGGAAAAATACTTAAAAATAGGTCGCATTTGTTTACTAAATGAAAGAATGACCTTTGAAATAAGGCTATGTAGTGTACCTCACATTGATTCGATTTATTCAGGATTTCTCTGATGCCGTTAATATATCTACTGATTCTCGCCCTAGTTCAGGGCCTGACCGAGTTTCTACCCGTCTCATCCTCTGCACACCTAATCCTATTACCCAGCCTGATGGGGGCCGAGGATCAAGGGTTGGCGCTGGACGTAGCTGTGCATGTTGGCACCCTGTTTGCAGTCATCCTGTACTTTCGCAAAGACGTCGCATCGGCCCTTCGCGGTGCACTTGATGTCCTGCGTGGGAACGTGAAAACAGACGATGCGAAACTGGCGATACTATTGGTGATCGCAACGATCCCAGTTGTGATCGTCGGGCTGATATTGAAGGTCACGGGCTTGGCCGACGCGATGCGTTCCATCGCGGTTATTGGTTGGGCGATGCTGGGTTTTGGCGTGGTGCTCTATTGGACAGACCAGCAGGGCAAGGCGACGAAGCAAATGCGCGATTGGACGATGCGCGAAGCCGTAATTCTAGGGCTGTGGCAGACCTTGGCGTTGATCCCCGGAACCTCGCGTTCTGGGGCTACGATTAGTGGGTAACGAATGCTCGGATTTGGTCGCGAGCAGGCGGCGCGCATATCGATGTTGATGTCAATTCCGACGATCATCGCTTCGGGCAGCCTGCTGGCATTAGACGTTGTCGGGCAGGCTGACTGGGCTTTGGCGAAGGACGCGTCCATCGCCGCCGCGATGGCATTTGTGGCGGCCCTTTTCGCGCTGACACTCATGATGCGCCTTCTGCGCAGTGTCAGCTTTACACCCTACGTGGTGTACCGAATTGTTCTGGGCGTCGTCCTGTTAGTGGTCGCATATACCTGAATCAGTTAGGGCTTTTACCCGACTCTGTGATCGCCGAGAACTGCCCGTATGCGCGGTAATGGTACAGGTATCCGTCCAACACAGACTCCATCGCTGTTGGCTCGATACCAAGTTCGCCAAAACCGGCGGCACCCTCGTTAACAACATTATCGACTGCGAGCACCTTTAACTGATCGCGTGTCAGCATGGCTGGAACAAGCCCACCGGTAAGCTTCTCGATCATCTCGAAACTCCATGCCTTCGTACGCGCGATCCACTCTGGAACATCCAGTAGAATGCGGCGACGGCCGGCTACTTCCATAGCACCCTTGGCTAGGTCGTGTAGCGATAAAACTTCCGGACCGCCAAGTTCATATATACAACCCGCGACATCGCCGGTTATGGCTGTCTCCACCGCTAACGCGATATCGTTGACATAGACGGGCTGGAACATTGTGCCCGCGCCAAACAGTGGCAAAACGGGGCTTAGGCGGCTGAATCCGGCCATCCGGTTGAAGAACTTGTCTTCGGTGCCGAAAACTACTGACGGGCGCAAAATCACGGCGTCAGGCATCGCTTGCACAACAAGTGCATCACCCTCGGCTTTGGTTTCGAAGTAAACACTTTCGGCCGCTGCATTAGCACCCAGCGCGGATATGTGAACCAGCTTGGAAACACCGGCTTCGGCACTAAGACGGGCGATCAGACCTGCCGCATCCACGTGCACATCTTCGAATGACTGGAACTTGGTCTCTTGCAAAATCCCGACACAATTCACGACAGCATCCGCACCCTCGATAGCGCGTCGGGTCGATGCCTCGTCGCGTACATTGCACAGCATGGGTTCTACTTGACCGACATCGCCATATGGCTTCACGTACATCGCTTCGTTCGGGCGGCGAACAGCTACGAGAACGCGCCAGCCTGCACGCGCCATTCGGTGTGCGATATAGCGGCCGATAAAGCCAGAGCCACCGAAAATTGTGACGGTTGGAGTTGTATTGGACATAGCGGAGACTCCTTGAATAATGCGTACTTAATGCAATACGCCTCAAAGGAACGGTGGACAAGACGGATTTATTCTTAAGGGCTGGAAATTCGGGAAAAGCCCCGTTGACAGCCCCCCGTCGCGGGTATAAATCCCGCCTGCACACCTGCCCAGGTGGCGGAATTGGTAGACGCGCTAGCTTCAGGTGCTAGTGTCTGTATAGACGTGGAGGTTCGAGTCCTCTCCTGGGCACCAAAACCCAACGATACTTGAAGTAAATGCACTGAAGTAGTTGATGTGATTTGCGCGAAAACCCTCAATCAATTGCCGGGATGAAAACGTAGAAACATGTGCCCACGTTGGTTTCGCTTTCAACACGGATGTAGCCGCCTGCGCGCGTTACCAGCTTTTGACTGATTGATAGGCCAAGTCCCGTACCTTCGGCGCGCTTGGTGGTGAAGAACGGGTCGAAAACGCGATCTAGAGTCTCGGGCGGCATGCCACAACCGGAGTCTTTGATGGTAATTATGGTGCCTGATAGGTCTTTGTTCTTATGGTTTTCTGTTCGAATTTTCAACGACCCGCCATCGGGCATCGCATGAATAGCATTGACGATCAGGTTGATTAATACTTGTTGAAGTTCGGTCCTATTGATCGAAACGACGTGATCAGTTTCTAACTCAAGTTTAAGATCAATTTTGACCTTTTTCAAAAGATGCTGAACCAACGGCAGCGTGTCGTATATCACATCGTTCGGAGAATGGTTGTCTACACTGCTCGCGTATTCCTCGGGGCGGGCGAATTGTAAAAGTTTGCTGACAAGCATATTGATCCGGTGAACCTGTTCATTCACCAACGCAAATTCGGTTTTCAGACCGTCTGCATGCTCGGAAAGCTCTTGTCGGATAACATCAACGTTCCCTTGAATCACCGCGACCGGATTGTTGATTTCGTGGGCGACAGAGGCCGTTATTTCCCCGATCGCCGCCAATTTCTCTGAAACGACAAGTTGTTTGGTCGTGGCTTCAAGGCGCTGGTTCGCATCGTTCAGGTCGCGCGTTCGTTCCTCTACACGGGTGTTTAGCTCGTCTGCCCAGCCGCGCAAACGTTGATCGCTCGTCTCTACTTTTTCCAGCAACGTATCAAGATGGGTCGACACTAACGAGACTTCGTTTTTCACGTCTTTCCTGCCGGTTCGTGCTGACAAGTCCCCGGCCTCAACTTTTGAAATCGTTGAAACCATTTCTTCGAGCGGTTTGAATATGCCTCGAACGAGGCGCAGAAACAGTGGAACCATTAGTGCGAGCAACAACAGGAACCCGCCGACAATTAGCCAAATTGTACGTGCCTTGGCTGCCCTGAAGGGGCTGTCCAGAAATCCGACATACAACATCCCGACACGATCCCCGAAGCTGTCAGTTATCGGTTCATAGGCCGAGATATACCAATCGTTCACCACAAAAGCGCGATCCAGCCATGTTAACCCATCGTCTAGAACCGTTTGACGAACAGCCACGGAGACGCGCGTTCCCAAAGCACGTACGTTTTCGAAAAGACGCACATTTGTGGAGATACGCACATCTTCGAGAAACAGGGTAGTTGTACCGCGACTACCTTCGGTTAGTGAGGCAGCGGGGTAAACCAGATCGTTTATTGTATCAATGAAATCAAGGTTTTGATTAAGAAGCACGCCAGCGACCAGCACGCCTTGGCCCTGTGATACCGAAGCGGCGCTGTGCACCACCATCCCGCGCGTTTCACGGGTGCGTGTGCTGGGTAAAGCGGCCTTGGTCGGAACCAGCGAAATATCTGCGCGTTTGGCCAACGCTGGTGAAAGCTCCTCGAGTGCCTCGTTCGAGAAAATATCTATTACAGTCCCGCCGTGGCCGTTGGTCGCGTTTTGCACAACGGGCCAGTGCCCGGGATGTGTTGGGGCGCCCAGGTCCGTCGATGTTATTGTCTGACCTGACCCGTCGATATAGTACAGAAAGTCAAACCCGTATCGCTGTCTTTCAGACTCAAGCAGTTTGGGCAATGAGCCAGCGTGCAAGGCGTCATTAAAGGCTGCGGACTCCCCCAATGCTTCGACATTTTCAAAAGCACGGTCTTTCAAACCTGCGAGAAACTGGTGGGCGATTGTTAGCTCGCTGTTCACTTTCGCGATCAACAGATTGTCAAAACGCATTGACCAATTGTAAATCACTATGCCGCCAAATAACGGCATGATGAACAGCATTGGAATAAGCGCAATCAGCAGCAGGCGCGTGCGCACCGATTGCTGCCAAGGAATAGTGTTGCCTTTAGACATCCCACATGGCGCATTTGCGATCTATTGTTTTGCGGGAGACCCCAAGTCGCCGCGCGGCTTCGGCGCGGTTGCCCTTACACTCGTTCAACACATTAAGAATGTGCCGCCGCTCGACTGCGGCCAGCGAGTCAACCGCCGCAAGATCGGAGTCTTCAACATCACTAAACTCGGGTGGAAACTCCCCAAGTATCAGTGATCTTTCGATAAGGTTCCGCAGTTCGCGGACATTGCCGGGCCAGTCATAGCTAGATAGCTTAATCAAGATTTCTTCAGATAGGGGGAGCGGAAGCACACCAAGGTCATCCGAAATCTTTTTCATGAACATATTGCTTAGCTCAAGAATGTCGCCTTTGCGTTCGATCAACCGTGGCATTTTGATGTTTACCACATTGATGCGGTGGTAAAGGTCTGCCCTGAAGCGACCTTCGGCAACGGCCTTCTCCAGGTCGGCGTTTGTCGCAAACATAAACCGTAAGTTTAGCGGTACTTCGCGCAAGGAACCGATCGGCCTGATGCGCATTTCTTCGATCACACGTAGTAGAGTCCCTTGGATAGGCAACGGCAGTTCAACGATTTCGTCCAGAAACAA
>JAGLUD010000024.1 GCA_023134935.1 Paracoccaceae bacterium
AAATGCCGCTTTATCCGGGGTCGGGGGCGGCAAGTGAAACGGGCGCGCACGGGAATGTTCTGAATTGCCCGCTGGACCCTGAAACCGACGGTGCTGCGTTCCGTGCGGTGATGGAAAATCAGGTGTTGCCTGCCATCGATGCTTTCGCACCGGAACTGATTCTGATTTCTGCAGGATTTGATGCGCACAAGAACGATCCGCTCGCGAATTTGAACTGGGTAGAGGATGATTTCGCGTGGGCCACACATCAATTATGCGACTTGGCCGATAAACACTGTGACGGCAGGGTGGTATCCACCCTTGAAGGGGGATATGATCTTGATGGATTGGCAGCGTCCTGCGCCGCCCATGTTAATGCCCTGATGGAGCGTGGAAAATGAGCGATAAACCTGTAAGCGACATGAGCTTCGAAGAAGCTATGGGGACTTTGGAAAAGGTTGTAGGACAGCTTGAAAGCGGCTCGGTCCCTTTGGAAGAGTCGATTGCCCTTTATGAACGTGGCGCTGAACTTAAGGCGCATTGCGAGGCGAAGTTGAAATCCGCCGAGGAAAAAGTTGCCAAGATCACCACCGATGGAAGCGGTAACGCCACCGGAACGGAACCTGTCGAGGTTTCCTGATGTCTGTATCAACCTTCAACACAGCACTGGGTCTGGCCGCAACGCGGGTCGAGAGTTTTCTGGATGCAACCTTGCCAGCCCCCGATAACGCGATTGCGGAAGGCATGCGCTATGCCGTTCTGAACGGCGGCAAACGGTTGCGGGCGTTTTTGGTGATGGAAAGCGCGGCATTGCATGGAATTTCGGCGGATGTGGCCGACCCCGTGGCCGCCGCGATTGAATGCCTGCACGCCTATTCGCTGGTGCATGATGATCTACCCTGCATGGACGATGATGACCTGCGACGTGGGCTGCCGACGGTTCATGTGAAATGGGATGATGCAACAGCCGTGTTGGTTGGTGATGCGCTGCAAACACAAGCGTTCCAGTATTTGACGGACGCCTCGGCTGATGCCTCGGCGGTTGTGCGGCTTGTCGGATCTTTGGCTACGGCTTCTGGCGTCGTCGGCATGGTTGGTGGGCAGGCGTTGGATATTGCTGCGGAAACGGCGGATGTGCCTTTGACTTTGGCCGAGATCACCGCCTTGCAAGCGTTGAAAACCGGTGCGTTAATTCGGTGGTCCGCCGAGGCGGGTGCTGTTCTGGCAGGGGCCGATACCGGACCGTTACGGACCTATGCCGAAGCCCTCGGGTTAGCATTTCAAATTCAGGACGACATTCTGGATATTGAGGGTGACGCCGAAGCCGCTGGAAAGCGCCTACGCAAAGACGAAGAGGCCGGAAAAGCCACCTTCGTATCGCTGCTGGGGCTGACAGGCGCCAAAAATCGCGCCCGTGATTTGGTCGACGAGGCCTGTGCCGCACTGGCCCCCTACGGGGATGCCGCAGAAAACTTGCGTCAGGCCGCGCGATATACCATAACGCGCACAACTTAAGGGAATCAAAACCGTGACGAACGAGCGCCCCGACACACCCATCCTAGACCGCGTGAAAACGCCTGCCGATATGAAAACCTTAACGGATTTCGAACTGCGGACGCTTGCGGATGAAGTGCGCGAGGAAACGATCTCGATCGTATCGGAAACGGGTGGTCATTTGGGCGCAGGCCTTGGCGTAGTTGAACTGACGGTGGCACTACACGCCGTGTTCGACGCCCCCAAAGACCGTCTTATTTGGGATGTTAGCCACCAAACCTACCCACATAAAATTCTGACAGGTCGCCGCGACCGTATGCGAACGTTGCGTAAGGGCGAAGGCCTATCCGGCTTCACCAAACGTTCCGAGAGCGAATTCGACCCATTCGGGGCAGGGCACAGTTCCACGTCTATCTCCACCGCGCTGGGCTTCGCTGTTGCGCGCGACCTAGGCGGTGCCCCTGACCATGGACTAGGCGATGCAATTGCAATTATCGGTGATGGTTCGATGTCCGGCGGCATGGCGTTCGAGGCGTTGAACAACGCCGGTCACCTTGGCAAACGCCTGATCGTGAT
>JAGLUD010000240.1 GCA_023134935.1 Paracoccaceae bacterium
GTGCGTTGGAGTGCTGGGGCAAAGTTGATATTTCCAACTTCAATCACTCCCATCACAGGGTCAATCCGCATGAACGTAGCAAAGCCCACCGCCTTACCCGTACGTTTGTCGATGACAGCGTGGAACAGCGGGTCGTCGCCCAAACAGGCGTTAGCCATCCATTCGCGCAGGTCGGATTCTGTTTTAAACGGGTCAGTAAAAAGGTAAGTCCAGATACCGCCAGTGTCATCTGCAGAAAACGCCTCAAACAAGTCAGTCGCGTGGCGATCAATATCGATAGGCTCCAACCGACAATACTTGCCATCCATATTGCTTCGTGGAGGCGTCGTTGCGCCTGTCCAAACAACATCATCACCGATTGGTTGGCCCAACTGATTTACACGATCCGCCACTTGCTAGTCTCCCAATACGAAAACCCGATTTGGATGCAGTTCACCGCTTTTGTAAACTCCGATTGCAACGGGCACCCCGCTCAACGATGCCCAACATTCTTCACCGTATTCCACATCCGAGGCGATAACCATTCCTGGGTTACCGTTACGCATCTTGGCCGCGCCTTCGGGTGTGCAGGCCAGTTCATGCAGGTCATGCAGACCAGCCTCTAGCGGTAGAAGAAAATCATCCAGCTTGCGATCCTTCGCCATTTCATCCAGCGTTTCAAACGAAATCCCGTCAGACACTTCGAACGGGCCCGCCCAAACGCGGCGCAGTTGTACAACATGCCCAAAACAGCCCAAAGCCTGCCCTAAATCCCGAGCGATTGATCGAACATATCCACCCTTGCCACAAGTCATCTCAATGATCGCGTGATCCGCGTCCGGCATTTCGACCACCTCGAGCGATTCCACAAGCAAGGGTCGTGCGGCCAGTTCCATTTCCTCACCATCGCGCGCACGTTTATAAGCGCGCTCACCATCAACCTTCACGGCCGAGTACTGTGGCGGAACCTGCATGATATTGCCGGAAAACGCAGGTAACGCGGCACGAATTTCATCCTCAGTTGGGCGATTATCGCTCTCGCTGACCACCTCACCCTCACCGTCATCGGTGTTCGTCGCCTGACCCAGACGCACGGTGAAACGGTACGCCTTCATGGAATCGGTAACATACGGCACCGTCTTCGTCGCCTCGCCAAAAGCAATTGCCAACACACCTGTTGCTTCAGGATCCAGCGTTCCCGCATGCCCGGCCTTTTGCGCGTCAAACGCCCATTTTGCCTTGTTCACAACAGCACTCGACGTCACGCCGAGCGGTTTGTCCACAATCAGCCATCCGCTAATCGCGCGGCCTTTTTTACGTCTTGCCATGATATTCCCTACAGTATTGGTGGTCGACCGGTTCTATCCCAAGCCGTCTTGACCCGCTCATACAACGCTTGGTCGTCGCCATAAAGGTCAGATATTCTTTGTGCGATTTCAGGCGTCAGGATTTCCTCGACCGAATACGGCTTTGACGAACTGTTCCGATGCGGCGTCGCTTTTATTGCATTTTCCAACCCTTCGATACGCCCATCCGCGATATGCAACAACTGTTCGTCCAAGTTCTCAAGCAGCAACGGCTGCAATCCAAACCGGATTGCCTTTTTCGCCATCTCGACTTGTGGTGACCAATGCGAATTGAGGTCCGGCAATGCCTCTGTTTCGAATTTGCGATTTATGTATCCCAATAAGGCCAAACAGTTTGCCCTATGTTGTTCAACCGTAAGGTTCGCCTCGTGGACGAATCCCCGACGCTCAACCAGCCGTTTCGCAATCCAAGGAAACGAACGCTCCCCTGTGTTGTATATTTTATCAAAGTACAGCGAGAAGAACCGATCAACGGGGTCTCGGATGACAAAGAAGCTAACTTCTTTGGCGATTTCAGACTTAGTCAATTCGCTGTTAGAAGAGGCACCCTCTGTGTGAATTTTTAGCGGATCGTGGTAATCTTTGTTGTGCTCCAACACATACAGCAGGTTTCGCAAGTATGTCCGGCCTGTTTTGGAAATCGCCACACAATTGATCGAATGTTCCGCTGATGTAAAACACCGGATTGTCTCACCTTCAGTAACTTCAACATGGTATCTTAGCCAGAGCTGCGATTTTCGCGATGCCTGTTGGTAAAGCTCCTTATCAGAGGAATACACGGCTTCGATCTTTCCCAACAACTCTGCATCCAAAATTTCCGCCCGCGTGAACGGTTTGTCCGTGCGATTGTTAGCCTGAACTACTTCCATCGCCTGCCTAATATTCGGAACGACGTCGCCCAGCAGTAAGGGCAGTTGCCAATCCAGACCGTCCAGCGTCAGGTGGGTAAGGTTCAACGTGTTCACCCTTTGCAGTCGACTCGATTGTCGTCGCCAGTGGGGGTTAACTGGCACATCCGTTTTGAAAGACAGGTTCAACGCCAACCAATCGATAAACCTTACACAGTTTTCACGATGCGCTTTAGCGTCGAGATCTCGCTCCAAGTCCAACGCGATTTCTTCTGCCAAATACGCTCGGACGTCGTCGAAGTTGTTTGGTCCATCGCCGTAAATCTTATCAAAGTATAATGACAAAAATCGGTCCACCGGATCACGCAACACTGCAAATGCATACGAGCTTCGACGGATCGCGTCCTCGTCGCCAGAATTCGCGCGGATCAAATCGTCAGAATTCGCGTGGATATCGATCCCCGAGACGTGCTCGTTCGCGTGGTCGAGATAATAGAACACGTTCTTAAGATATGTGCTGCCACACTTGGTAATCGGCAAGTAGTAAACAGGCGCGCTGTGCAAAGTCAGCATTCGTTGCGCTTGCGTGCGGCCTTTCGGCTTCTGGAACTTTTGCAGCAGCCCCTTAATCATATCAGCCTATTCGTCTTCATCGCGATCAAGGTCGCGGCGCACTTCGGGGGAATCCAGCAGCTTGTTGGTTGCTTCGATCTGATCAAAGCTACGATCCGCCAAGAATTTCAGTTCCGGTGCGTGTTTCAGCTTTAACCCTTTGGTAACCAAATGGCGGAGTTCACCTTGATTACGATTAAGTGCTTCGACCACAGCGTCCGTGTTAATCCCGCCCAGCGGCAATGCAAAAACGATGGCATTCCGCAAATCGGGCGAAACGCGAACCTCGCCAATGGTGACGGACACATGCGCCAACTCGTCGTCGTGCAGCTCCCCTCGCAACATGATGTCGGAAAGTTTGCGCCGGATCAGCTCGCCTACGCGAAGCTGTCGTTGCGATGGGCCTGCGCCCGCGTTGAATCTTTTCTTTGCCATGGCCCCTATTCCCCCCAGATTGCGCCCAAGTCAAGCCATCCCCCCTTTGCTTCGGGCGAATTGATCGCTAAACCTGTCAACAAATAGCTAATGAGGGCCGAAATGAGCGAAACTACAGGTATTGCGGTGATGGGTGCATCCGGACGGATGGGTCGAATGCTGATCCAAGCCATCGAGGAAAACGGGAATGCGCATCTTGTTGGCGTAACGGAACGCTCCGGCCATAACTGGGTCGGTCGTGATCTTGGCGAATGTCTAGGCGGAGCGGCCAATGGCATTACAGTGTCCGATGACCCGTTAGAGGTTCTAGCACATTCTCATGCCGTTGTTGATTTCACTTCGCCCGAAGCAACAGTCCTACACTCAGAGTTGGCCGCGCAAGCACGGATCACCCATGTGATCGGCACAACTGGCCTTGAAGATACGCACCTTGCCAAAATTGCGGCAGCTGCGCGGCATGCGATTGTTGTACGGGCGGGAAATATGAGCCTTGGTGTGAATTTGCTAACCGTTCTAACACGCAAAGTTGCGGCGGCGCTGGATATGGATTTCGATATCGAGATCGTGGAAATGCACCATCACCACAAGGTCGACGCCCCATCCGGCACAGCGTTGATGCTTGGCGAAGCTGCTGCCGAAGGGCGCGGCGCTAATTTGGCCGATGTTTCTTACCGTGGTCGTGACGGCGAAACAGGTGCACGCAAACGTGGTGACATCGGGTTTGTCTCGCTTCGCGGGGGCGATGTCGTAGGTGAGCACGACGTAATTTTCGCTGGCGAAGGGGAACGCATCATTCTGCGCCATATCGCCAGTGATCGTATGTTATTCGCCCGCGGCGCCATTAAGGCAGCCCTATGGGGCCAGTCTCAAAAACCGGGCGAATACACCATGCTGGATGTTCTTGGGCTAGATTAGGAATCCGACGTCATGCGTTGACGAATAATCGAAAACGCAACGCGGACGATAACACCACCTATAAACCCACCAACTATTGCGAGCGAGAAGGCTGAACCGCCGACGGTCAACACAATTACTGTGTGTGTCGCAATTCCGCCGAGAAAGCCGGTAACAATGTTGCCGAGCGTACCGAGTGAGTATTCTTTAAAGAATTGCGACGAGAAAATCCCACCGCCGATACCGCATATTGCACTAATGTAAAAGTAGAGCATGTCCAAACCCCTATGTGTCAGTTTCTAGTCATTTTGAGTGCCCCGCGCCAAAACAGTAGGGCATATCCAAAAATTCTCCTAATGGTTTATCCAAAAAGCCGGACGCTACGTTTGCAATTGCATTGTTAGTAGCAATTATGCAGTCTCCGTAGACACTTTTCAGGAGGGGAATAATGGCGTATTTGGACAGCATATTCGGGGTTTCCGGCAAAACAGCGCTGGTAACCGGTGGCGCAACCGGCATCGGGCGCATGATCGCAGAGGCATTGGTCCAAGGCGGCGCGCACGTCTTGATCGCCAGCCGAAAAGGTGAAGCTTGTGAAGTGGTCGCTGCCGAATTGAACGCGCTGAACGCCGAAGGTTCCGCCGAAGGGTTTGCAGGCGATGTTGGCTCCGAAGATGCCATCAACGAACTGACCGCCAACGTCAAAGCCCGCACCGACAAGCTGGATATCCTGGTGAACAATGCGGGCATCACGTGGGGCGAGCCATATAATTCCTTCCCGCATAAGGCCTGGGAAAAAGTAATGAACATTAACGTCGCGGGAATGTTCACGTTAACGCGAAACCTTACCGGTTTGTTAAAGGCTGCGGCCAACGATGGTGATCCTTCACGAATTATTAACATCGGGTCCGTAATGGGAACCATTCCACTGGCTGAGGGGGCGTATTCCTACTCTGTTTCAAAGGCTGCCGTACATCACCTAACCAAAATCCTCGCGGCGGAACTGGCCTCAAGAAATATTACCGTTAACGCCTTTGCCCCCGGACCTTTCCCGTCCAAAATGACAGCCTTTGCAATCGGGAGCGAGGAAGGACAAACAAAAGTTGGCGCAAATGTTCCTATTGGCCGCGTCGGAACACCCGAGGACATTGCAGGTGCAACGCTCTTTCTATGTGGGCGCGGCGGCGCGTACACATCAGGTGCAATCATTCCACTTGATGGCGGTATGAGCATTGAAGCTGCTCAAAACCTGTTCGCGAACGCGATGTCATGAGCTTTGCGGGTAAGACAGTATTAATTTCTGGCGCCGCGGCTGGTTTCGGCGCTGCGACGGCGAAAATGTTTTCTGATGCGGGGGCCAACTTGGTTCTCGGTGATATTTCGCCTAACGGCCTTGGTGACGGATTGTCTGGTAACGTTGTGACTCTGGTCGGCGACGTAAGCGATCCGACATACAGTAAAGATTTGGTTAAGCTCGCAATCGACACATTCGGCTCACTCGACATCGCGATAAACAACGCGGGCATCGTGCATACACCTGCCAAAATCCCCCACCTAACCGAAGCGGAATGTCGAAAAGTTGTCGACGTTAATCTTTTGGGGGTGTTTTGGGCGCTACAAGCGCAGCTTCCAGCCATGGAAGCACAATTTGCCGAAACAAATGAGGGGTGCGCAATTGTTAATCTTGCCTCTGTCGCTGGATTAGGCGGCGCACCTTGGCTTTCGATCTATGGCGCCTCTAAGCATGGCGTTGTCGGCTTAACCCGCGCCGCCGCATTGGAATATGCCCGCAAAGGCATTCGCGTAAACGCAATTTGTCCCAGCTTCGCGGCCACTGCAATGGCCGGTGATGCCGTAAACGACCCAGAGGTCGAAGCACAAATGACACGCGGCGTTCCAATGCGCCGATTGGCAACCGTTAGCGAAGTCGTTCAGGCCATATTATGGGCCGCTGACCCCGCGAACAGCTTCACCACCGGGCAGAACATCGCAATCGACGGTGGGCTTGGCGCGCTTTAAACTGCCGTCGGGTCGCTCGTGACTTCACCAGAAAACTACATCAGACTGCCTGAAACTACCGGAGGCTATTATGACCAACTACCCGAACATGTTCACCCCTTTGGACCTTGGTTTCACCACGTTAAAAAACCGCGTGTTGATGGGGTCTATGCATACCAACCTCGAAGAAGTTGGTGATTGGAACCGCATCGCGGAATACTTTGGCGAACGTGCTGCAGGCGGTGTTGCGCTGATGGTCACAGGTGGCATGGCCCCGAATGTAGAGGGGGGCGTTTTGCCCGGCGCATCGGGCTTGTTCAATGACGAAGATATCGCCAATCACAAAATCGTAACTGACCGTGTGCACGCTGAGGGTGGCAAAATCGCGATGCAAATTCTGCATGCCGGTCGATATGCATATACGCCCAAAGCCGTTGCCCCATCTGCAATAAAGTCCCCGATTTCACCATTCCCGCCAAGTGAGTTGGACACTGACGCGATCGAAAAGCAAATCACGGATTTTGTTGTCGCGGCCGAACGCGCAAAGCAAGCCGGGTACGACGGTGTCGAGATTATGGGGTCGGAGGGATATCTCCTTAACGAGTTCTTAGTGACTCACACCAATAAGCGAACAGATGAATGGGGAGGGTCACACGCCAACCGTATGCGCCTGCCCGTTGAAGTCGTGCGCCGTTGCCGCGAAGCGGTCGGACCGGATTTCATAATAATTTACCGCATTTCCCTGATCGACCTGATCCCCAACGGTCAAACATGGGACGAAGTTGTAACCCTCGCTAAAGCAATCGAGGCTGCGGGCGCGACAATTCTGAATACCGGTATCGGTTGGCACGAAGCACGTATACCAACCATCGCCACATCGGTTCCTCGCGCCGCGTTTACTTGGGTTACCAAAAAGTTAATGGGCGAGGTTTCGATCCCGATCATCACTTCAAACCGGATCAACACCCCCGAAGTCGCAGAGGACGTGCTGGCTGACGGATGCGCGGATATGGTTTCCATGGCGCGACCGTTCTTGGCGGACAGCCAGTTCGTAGCCAAAGCAGCAGCAGGCAAAGCCGACCAGATCGCGCCTTGTATTGCGTGTAATCAGGCGTGTTTGGATCACACGTTTTCTATGAAAGCCTCGACCTGTTTGGTGAATCCGCGTGCTTGCTACGAGACCGAACTGGATTACGGCCCAGCGCAAAACACAAAGACGGTTGCGATTGTCGGGGCTGGTCCAGCTGGTTTAGCAACGGCGCTAGTCGCCGCCCAACGCGGACACAAGGTTACCTTGTTCGATATGGCTGACAAAGTCGGCGGCCAGTTGAACATCGCCAAAAAAGTTCCGGGCAAAGAAGAATTCTTCGGGTTAGTCGAATACTACGCCAAAATGTTGGATGTGCTCGAAGTAGATGTTCGCCTTGGGCAACGTGTTGAAGCCGGCGATCTGACGGATTTCGACGAGGTGGTGATTGCCACAGGCGTGACGCCGCGTGACCCACAAATCAAAGGGCAAGATGGACCGAATGTGGTCAATTACATCGACGTTCTTCGCGATAAGGCGTCAGTTGGAAAACGCGTTGCGGTTATTGGCGCAGGCGGGATTGGGTTCGATGTGGCCGAATTCCTTACGCAGGAAGGCGAAAGCCCAACGCTGAATTTGGAAGAGTGGAAAAGCGAATGGGGTGTCGGTGATCCCGCGACAACGCG
>JAGLUD010000241.1 GCA_023134935.1 Paracoccaceae bacterium
AAGGCGCAAAAGCTGGGTAAAGGTTTGGGGAAAACCACTGGATGGATCCACCGCGCAGCGCTTGCGATGAAAGGTGTCGAGATGGTCGGAGGTGTGAACTACGAAGAGATCACTGCTGAAGGTTTGCATATCTCGTCTGGGGAAGGCCGTGAAAATCCTCGCTTGCTGGAAGTCGACACTATTGTTCTTTGTGCGGGGCAACTTCCTGAACGCCGTCTTGCAGATGCTTTGGAGGCAAAGGGAATTACTGCACACGTGATTGGTGGCGCCGATGTGGCGGCAGAACTTGATGCAAAGCGGGCGATTAACCAGGGGTCGCGCTTGGCGGCTTCATTCTAACCCAGCACAGATGGCCCGAAGATCAAAAACAGGATCACGACGGGCGAGACTCCGATGACAACTGCCAGTAGGTACAGCGGAAAGCTGAACAATCGGCTGAGGCCTGCCATAAACGCGATGCCACCACCGCCGCCAATTACCGAATTTCCGGGGATATTGAACGAAACAGCGATCGCGATGTAGCGATGACGCAATAGAAACGGAACGATCCGGCTGGGGGCGCGCTCGACCAGCATGTTCATTCGTTCAGATACGGGTTTTCGCGCCAAGTCCCGCAACATATTGCTAACGCGAGTCATGCCAAGGAAATCGAAACAACCGCATAAGACTTTTTCAGGTACCAACCGCCCGATGAAGAACCCCAAGGTCAGGCCGATGATGGTCGAGATGTATACCGGAATCGCCATAGGTGTGCCAAACATCACCATCAATCCTATTCCAATCTCGACCCCTGGAACGAAGGGTAGGGAGATTAACAAAGCGTAAAGGATTATGGCAATTACGGTGGCGCCAAAAATAACGCTCTCGTTTTCCGGTGTGATTTCCATTTTCAGGCGTTGACCGATCCAGTCACCTGCTTGGTTTGCCAAATAAGCGACAACCAATATGGCCAAGACCACGAGTATGATCCGCAGCACTCTGGGCATCAGTCCATCTCGTTCATAATACCGACCAGCTCGGCAGCAATGGCGGGTTCGGACATCGCGTGACCAGCCCTGACCAACCGTAATTTCGATTTTGGCCAAAGTTTATGTAACGCATGCGCGGTGTGTGGCGGACAAATCATGTCGTAGCGGCCTTGCACGATATACCCCGGAATGTTTTTGATTTTATCCATGTCCGCGAATATCTGCTTATCTTCGCGAAGAAATCCGTTGTTGGTGAAGTAATGGTTTTCGATCAACGAAAATGCCCGCGCATAATGGGCTGGAACCCGCCCGCCATGCCCTTTGGAATCAAGCGTTGCCAGCGTATTTTCCCACGCCGCCCACGCCCGCGAGAACCGGATGACGTCTGCATCAATCTTCCCGAACAAGCGCTCGCGGTACGCGGCGATCAAGTCATGGCGCTCATCCTCTGGGACCATATTGGAGAACATCGCCCACGCCTCGGGCCAGAATTGACCAGCACCACCACCATAAAACCAATCCAGTTCGGCCTGAGTCATAGTGAAAATACCGCGTAATACCAACGCATTGACCCGAATAGGATGCGCCTGAGCATAAAGCAAAGACAGCGTTGCGCCCCACGATCCACCAAAAACGGTCCATTTGGGAATACCCAAAGTTTCGCGGATAGCCTCAATATCTTCGACCAAATCCCACGTCGTATTGTTTTCAACACTGGCATATGGCGTTGATCGCCCACATCCACGTTGATCGAACAAAATTACGCGATACCGGTCAGGGTCGAAAAACCGCCGCATCGCCGGGCTGCACCCGCCACCCGGGCCACCATGCAAAACAACTACGGGTTCGCCGTCCTCGCACCCCGATTGCTCTAGGTAAATCGAATGCCCACCGGACACTTCCAGCGTCTGTGTATGAAACGCATCACGTGCAGGATAAAGGCTGCGACGAGGTTCCTCGTCTTTATGGCTCGCATGTTCCAGCATATATGCTCTATTAGTTAATCATTCGCTCCAACATGGCAGGTAGAAAAGATGAGTGCAACGCAAACAACTGTTACTGTCGATCCGGCGGAAGTCGCCAAGTTCGAAGCCATGGCCACCGAATGGTGGGACCCGAAAGGGAAATTCAAGCCGCTACACGAAATGAACCCGATCCGTTTGGAATACATCGTGCAACAGATTTGCGCGGAATTCGGGCGCGACCCCAATTCACTGCGCCCTTTCGAGGGCCTGCGCCTGTTAGACATCGGATGTGGAGGCGGTTTGCTGTCCGAGCCTATGACACGCCTTGGTGCAACAGTCGTTGGGGCCGACGCGGCAGCGGGAAATATCCCCGTTGCGCAGCTTCATGCTGAACGATCCGGTCTCGACATTGATTATCGCAATGTAACCGCCGAAGCGTTGGCTGAAGCCACCGAACAGTTCGATATTGTATTGAACATGGAGGTTATTGAACATGTCGCAGACCCGTTGGCTTATCTAACCGCCTGTCGCCAGTTGTTGAAACCGGGTGGACTGATGTTGTGTTCGACGCTAAATCGCAATCCCAAAAGCTATATGGCTGCGATCATCGGTGCCGAGGTGATCATGCGTTGGCTGCCGCGCGGCACCCATGAGTGGCACAAGTTTATCACGCCAGACGAGTTGTTCGAATTGATCAAAAGCGCAGGATTGAAGCCGGTTGATCGTAAGGGTTTCGTGTTCAATCCGCTGTTATGGAGCTGGTCTATTTCAGATCAGGATTTATCTGTGAATTATGTGACGGCCAGTATTAAGCCAGAATAATCAATCTTCGCTGGCCAACAGCATTCTAAGGTCGCGCAAAATTGGCAAAGCTGCGCGGATTTTATCCGAGCCCAAACTTTCCACCGCATCATCAAACACAGGCGCGATCGCCCGAACGGCTTCGTCGCGGGCGGTGTGCCCAGCCGGACTTATCGACACAAACTTACGTCGCGCATCATCCCAATCCGGGCGAATGTGGACGTATCCCGCCGCCTCGAGCTTCGAGAGCGTGTTGGTCATCGCCCCCTTGGTAACGTGGAATACGCGTGCCAGTTGGGCAGGTGTTTTCTCACCACCCAAGCGGGCAAAATGGTTGAGGACGGTGAAGTGTGACAGCTCCATCCCCTTAGGCAATGCACGGCTGAAACGAGTTCTCGCCATCTGCTCCACAGCGGAAATTTCGCTGAAAAGGGCAATCGCTAACGGGTCGTTTGACAGTTTATCGGACATTACGCCTCGGGTGGTTCAAATTCACGGTCGTGGCTGAGCGAAGGAATTTTCGCGCGCGCCTTAGCAACATCGTTAAGGTCCAAATCGACAAAAGTCACGCCTTGCGTTTCACCACCATCGGCCAGAACCTCGCCCCAAGGTGAAATCGCCAGCGAATGACCATACGTTTCGCGCTGTGGCTCTTTACCCCAATCGTGCGTTCCGCATTGCGCAGGGGCCAGCACAAAGCACCCGTTTTCGATTGCCCGTGCGCGCAACAATGCATGCCAATGCGCCTGGCCTGTTGGAACAGTAAACGCGGCCGGTGCCGTCAGAATTTCCGCACCAGTTTGGGCTAATTGCCGATACAAGTCAGGAAACCTCATGTCATAACAAATCGTTAACCCAATATTGCCAATATCGGTTTTCGCCAACTTTGCTTTAGTCCCCGGTCGATAAGCGGACGACTCCCGATAAACTTCGCCATTGCCCAGATCGACATCAAACATATGGATTTTATCATAGCGTGCCGCAATATCACCAGTTGGCGAAATCAAAAACGAGCGGTTGGCGAAACGCTCGTCCGCATCGCCAGTTTTCAATCCGAGCGAACCAATCAGCAACCAGATTTTAAGCTCGGCGGCCAGAGACCGTAACCGCGCCAATGACGGATCGTCAGCCTCGGTATGCAAAACGTCTGCTTGCTGTTTGCGGCTGGACGAAATGATATTCGTGGTTTCGGGTGTCAGAACAAATTCCGCACCGCCTGCGTGGGCATCGCGGATATAGCCTTCAACCAAACGCAGGTTAGCGACTGGATCATTACTTGACGTTAACTGAACCAGCGCCACCTTCATCTTTTAAGCCAGCAACTTATCGAGAACGTCACCACCCTCGAGGCCAAACAGTTCATCGCAGCCGCCAATTGGTTTGCCATCAATGAAAATCTGCGGAACCGTGCGGCCACCATTGCTTCGCTGAGTCATCTCTGCGCGCAAGGCGGGCTTCAGCATCACGTTGTATTCAGTGTATTCGACGCCCTTCTTGTTCAAAAGGCGTTTGGCGGCTGTGCAATAACCACAGATCGGGGTTGTGTAAATTTCTACGGGTTTCATTCCGGTGCTCCAAAAAATATGCTTCGCCCGTATATATAGGGCTTCATACGTCTCGTGCAACGCGGGCGAGGACCAGCGCGTCAATTCGTTCCGCACCAGCAGCCCGCAACGTTTCAGCGCAGGCCGAAAGAGTGGCACCTGTCGTCATAACATCATCAACCAAAAGGACGCTCTTCGGAACTGTCCGGCGCTTATGAACAGAAAACACACCGCTCTGGTTTTCATGCCGCTCGATTCGGGTCAGACCGTCTTGTGACGGTGTTGATTTGTTGCGAACCAATAAGTCGGGGATATACGGTCTGCCCGAAATCTTGGAAACGTGGTACGCTAATTCCGCTGACTGATTGAATTTCCGTTTGAACAACCGTCGCCAATGCAGGGGAACAGGAACCACAACATCCGCGGCGCGCAATAAATCATCGCCAGAACGGGCCATCCATTCCGCCAACGGCCGCGCCATATCTAGCCGATCACCATGTTTTAAACTAAGCACCGCGCGACGACCGCCACCCGCATAAATAACGGCGGCCCGCCCGGTATCCCATTCGGGGCAGTGGGCGATACAGCTGTCAC
>JAGLUD010000242.1 GCA_023134935.1 Paracoccaceae bacterium
GACCGTTATAAAGCACGTTCATAATCGCCAGACACGTGTCCAGCCCGATGAAATCCGCCAGCTCCAGCGGCCCCATGGGATGGTTCGCACCCAACTTTAACGAGGTGTCAATACTTTCAACCGTACCGACCCCTTCATAAAGGGTATAAACGGCCTCGTTGATCATCGGCATTAAGATCCGATTAACGATAAATGCAGGGAAATCTTCGGCACTTGCAGAGGTCTTACCAAGTTTAACAACCACTGCTTTCAGCGCCTGATAGGTGCCATCATCAGTCGCGATTCCGCGAATAAGTTCAACAAGTTGCATGATCGGAACGGGGTTCATAAAGTGGAACCCCATGAACCGTTCAGGCCGGTCAGTTGCTGCTGCAAGCCGCGTGATAGAGATCGACGAAGTGTTCGACGTCAAGATCGTATCCGCGCCCAGATGCGGGGCAAGACTTGCGAAAATCGCATGCTTGATTTCTTCGCGTTCTGTCGCCGCTTCGATGATCAAATCGGCCTTTCCGATCACTGCGATGTCCATTTCCATATGAATGCGGGCCATCGCGGCTTTCTGATCGGCAGCCGTGATTTTCCCACGCGAAACTTGGCGGGCAATGTTCTTTTCGATCAACGCGTGACAAGCGTTCAGGGCATCCTCGGACACATCGTTAACCATAACATCATATCCGGCAAGCGCGAAAACATGAGCGATTCCGTTGCCCATCTGACCTGCGCCGATGACCGCTACCGATTTGATATCCATGGAAAATTCCTAACCCGTCTGTCCTGATTTCCCTTTGAACATAGGCGGTGTAGGGGGTGCGGGCAACCTGTTTGTGCGCTCTGTTAACTGTCTGTAAATCTTTGCATGGAATTGTAGGGAAGGAATTGAAACTTACGGCCGTCATTAGGGGGCAGCATGGCGTATGGCATAGCAGTAGAAGAAAAAGGAGGGGTCGATTTGTATCGTTTTGGACGTAGCAAGCAAGTATTTCGCGGACCGAAGCCTGACTTGCGCGACCCGTACTTAACCTTCATCGGTGGTTCGGAATCCTTCGGGAAGTTCGTGTTGGAACCCTTCCCCAAGCTGGTCGAGAACCGAACTGGCAAAACCTGTGTAAACTTGGGTACGCCGGGGGCTGGCCCAGGATTCTTTCTAAAGGATCCGGTGGTTTTGGAAACCTGTTCACGTTCAACCAGATGCATTATTCAGGTGATGGACGTCGCGCCGCTGTCCAACCGAATGTACGAGGTGTATCCACGCCGGAATATGCGGCTTAGGTGTGTTTCCGGCGTGTTGCGATCGCTTTATCCGCAAGTGGACTTCTCTGAGTTCAGGTATGTATCTGCAATGGTTCGTAAGCTGAAAGAGGTCGACCGCGACGCGTATAAAGTCGTGTTGGCGGAACAACGTTCGGCGTGGCTAGCACGGATGTTAGAGCTTTTGCAGGATATTGAAACGGCCAAAACACTACTTTGGATTCGGCCTGAGGGGGGCGACGTATTGGAGCAATCGGTGACGCAAGAAATGGTCGAAGTGTTGGCATCGCATGTAGATAATATCGTGAAAGTTTCAGTCTCTGTGCCGGAGAACGGTGGCAAAGGGCTGGCCGGTTTGCGTAAAGACACCGGCTGGATGACGCGCGCGGTGCATGCCGAAATTGCCGCTGTGATTTCGACCGAGTTGCAAGCTTTGCAGCCACAAAAAAAGGCCCGCCAGTGATAGCGGGCCTTACTAGATTGTTTGTCGTTTAGCCTAGTGCTTTATCAAGCTCCGGGACGGCGTCGAACAGATCCGCGACCAGACCATAATCTGCTACCTGGAAAATTGGGGCTTCTTCGTCTTTGTTAATCGCAACAATGACTTTGGAGTCCTTCATACCGGCCAGATGCTGGATCGCACCGGAAATACCGATGGCAATATATAAGTCAGGCGCAACCACTTTGCCTGTCTGGCCAACTTGCCAATCATTCGGTGCATAACCGGAATCAACCGCAGCACGTGACGCACCAACCGCAGCGCCGAGCTTATCGGCCAGCTTCTCGATAATCGCGAAGTTTTCCTCGGAGCCAACACCTCGGCCACCGGATACCACGATGCTAGCGGACGTAAGTTCCGGGCGATCAGACGCTTGAACTTTATCCTCGACCCATTCGGAAAGGTCCGGGTTCGCAGCAGCGGAAATGCTTTCGACGGCTGCGGAACCTGTTGATCCTGCGGCGTCGAAACCAGCGGTGCGAACGGTCAACACTTTCTTGGGGTCGCCGGATTGAACTGTCTGCATGGCGTTGCCAGCATAAGTCGGGCGCTCGAAAGTACTGCCATCAGTTACACCAGTCACATCGGAAATCACCATAACATCCAGCAAGGCCGCAACGCGCGGCAGTATGTTTTTGCCAGACGCAGTCGCAGGTGCAACGATATGTTCAAAATCACCAGCCAGCGAAACGATCAGGTCAGCGATTGGTTCGGCTAGGCCGTTGCCATAGGCAGCATCGTCGGCACAAAGAACTTTCGCAACACCGTCGAGTTTGGCCGCCGCATCTGCAGCACCGGAACACCCGGCAGAGGCGCAAAGAACCGTTACATCACCTAACGCTTGTGCGGCAGTGACGGCTTTGGCCGTTTGGTCAACCGAAAGCTCGGCACCATTGGTTTCGGCAAGAAGTAGAACAGCCATTATAGAAC
>JAGLUD010000243.1 GCA_023134935.1 Paracoccaceae bacterium
GGAATAACGCAAGGTAGCCCCATTGCGGCTGATTTGCGCACTTGCTTAATCCCACACATTAATTGCATTTATCTGCATGTATAAATATAAGCGCCCTCAAGGGTCACGAAATTTAACGGGAGGGCGGTCGTCAAAATGACCAAGCATCACCAGCCACAACTCGATACTTCGCCGCAGATAAGCGACGAAATTCGCCACACCACATGTTACATGTGCGCGTGTCGCTGCGGGATTAACGTCCACATGCGCGACGGCAAAGTTGCGTATATCGAAGGCAACAAGGATCACCCCGTCAACCAAGGAGTTCTTTGCGCCAAGGGCTCGGCTGGCATCATGCAGCACTACGCCCCGTCGCGCCTAAAAGCGCCGATGAAACGCGTTGGTGAACGTGGCGAAGGCAAGTTCGAAGAAATTTCGTGGGATGAAGCATTCGACATTGCCACCGGTTGGTTGAAACCTATCCGCGAAGAAGCCCCTGAAAAACTGGCGTTTTTCACTGGTCGTGACCAATCGCAATCCTTTACAAGCTGGTGGGCGCAGGCGTTCGGTACGCCGAATTACGCGGCCCACGGCGGTTTCTGTTCCGTTAACATGGCGGCTGGCGGCATCTATACGATGGGCGGCGCGTTCTGGGAATTTGGCGCGCCGGATTGGGACAACACCAAACTGTTCATGCTCTTCGGCGTAGCCGAGGATCACGACTCCAACCCGATCAAAATCGGATTGGGCAAGTTGAAAAAACGTGGCGCTAAAGTCATCGGCGTTAACCCGATCCGTTCCGGCTATAACGCGATTGCGGATGAGTGGGTTGGCATTACACCGGGCACCGACGGTCTGTTTATCCTGTCGATGATTCACGAGTTGCTGAAATCCGGCAATGTCGATCTGGACTATCTGATTCGCTACACGAACATGCCGTTCCTGGTTAATCAGGACAAAGACAGCGACGAACACGGTCTTTTCATCCGCGACGCGGACGGTAAAGAACTTGTCTGGGATCGTGTAAAAAACGAAGCGGTCGCGTGGGATGCCAAAGGCGTTAAGCCCGAAATGAAAGGTACGTATGAAATTAACGGCGTGCCTTGCACCCCATCTTTCATGCTGTTGGCTGACAAATATCTGGCCGATGAATACACGCCAGAGGCTGTCGCCGATCGCGTTGGTATATCTGCCGACCGGATCAAAGGCATCGCTGCCGAACTGGCAAAAGTAGCCTTTGGCGAGCAGATCGTTCTGGATCGTCCATGGACAGATTTCCGTGGTGAAAAGCACGAACAGATGATCGGTCGACCTGTGTCCTTCCACGCCATGCGCGGAATTTCGGCACACTCCAACGGTTTCCAGACGGCACGAGCATTGCACACGCTGCAAATCATGCTCGGCTCGGTCGAGGTTCCCGGCGGTTTCCGCTTCAAGCCGTCCTATCCCAAGCCCGTTTCGGCACACCCGAAACCACACCACAACGTAACCCCCGGCAAGCCACTAGACGGCCCGCATCTGGGCTATCCACGTGGCCCCGAAGATTTGGCGCTGGATTCCAACGGCAAAGCCAAACGCATCGATAAAGCGTTCACATGGGAAAATCCGCTATCGGCCCACGGCCTGATGCATATGGTTATTTCCAACGCGCATGCCGGTGATCCATACAAGATCGACACGCTGTTTATGTATATGGCGAACATGTCGTGGAACTCCTCGATGAACACCACTGGTGTGATGGACATGCTGACGGACAAGGATGAAAACGGCGATTACGTGATCCCGCACATCATCTATTCGGATGCGTATTCGTCGGAAATGGTAGCATTCTCGGATTTGATTTTCCCTGACACGACATATCTTGAACGTCACGACTGTATCTCCCTTCTGGATCGCCCCATTTGCGAGCCTGACGCGATCGCAGACAGCATCCGCTGGCCGGTGGTAGAGCCTGACCGTGATGTTCGCGGTTTCCAGACGGCACTTATCCAGCTCGGCGCGAAACTCGGCCTGCCGGGTTTTGTAAAAGAAGACGGTTCGGATAAATTCGAAGATTACGCTGATTACATCCAAAATCACGAACGTCGTCCGGGCGTTGGCCCACTGGCTGGTTTCCGTGGCAAAGACGGCAAAGGCAAGGGTCGCGGCGAGCCGAACCCGAACCAAATCCAAGCCTATATCGATAACGGCGGCTTCTGGATTGACCATATCCCTGAAGAGGCGTCCTACTTCAAACCGTGGAACATGGATTACCAGAATTACGCAGTTGAGCGCGGTCTCTATGATTCAGTTCAGCCATACGTTTTCGATGTCTACCAAGAAACCCTGCAAAAGTTCCGCCTCGCGGCCGAAGGCAAAGGCGACATTCAGCCGCCCGAGCATCTACGCGAGCAGGTTCGCGCATCTATGGACCCACTGCCAACATGGTGGGAACCGTTTGAGCAAACCCTTGTCGATAAAGACGAATACCCGCATCACGCGCTGACGCAGCGCCCGATGGCGATGTATCACAGCTGGGGTTCGCAGAACGCTTGGTTGCGCCAAATTCACGGCCATAATCCGATGTATGTACCAACCGACATCTGGGAAGCGAACGGTTTCGAGGATGGCGATTGGGCCAAAGTTTCCTCGGTTCACGGCACGATCACTGTGCCTGTTGCGTTGATGGAAGCGTTGAACTCCAACACAATCTGGACATGGAACGCGATCGGCAAACGTAAAGGCGCTTGGGCGTTGCAAGATGATGCACCGGAAACCACCAAAGGTTTCTTGCTGAACCATCTGATCCACGAACTGCTACCCTCCAAAGGTGGTGGCCAACGCTGGGCAAACTCCGATCCGGTTACGGGTCAGGCTGCTTGGTTCGACCTTCGCGTGAAGATCGAGAAAACAGCGACACCGCCTGATCTGCAATCGCAACCCAACGTCGCCCCACAGGAATCCCCTGTTGGTCGCGGTCCGAAAAACGTTGAATACGGGAAGGAGTGGTCATGACTACTTTACCACAATCCACCGAGAAAAAGCTCGGCCTAGCTATCGATCTGGACAGCTGCGTTGGCTGCCACGCCTGTGTGATTTCCTGCAAGGAATGGAACACAAGCAACTACGGCGCGCCGCTGTCAGACATGGATGCCTACGGCAAAGAACCCGTCGGAACTTTCCTGAACCGCGTGCATACGTTCGAGGTTAAACAGGAAAACAAACCAGCACAGGTTACGCACTTCCCGAAGTCCTGCCTGCACTGCGAGGACGCACCTTGCGTCACCGTTTGCCCAACCGGCGCCAGCTATAAACGTGTTGAAGACGGCATCGTTCTTGTGAACGAAAGCGACTGCATCGGTTGCGGACTTTGTGCGTGGTCTTGCCCATACGGCGCTCGTGAAATGGACGCAGCCGAGGGTGTGATGAAGAAATGCACGCTCTGTGTAGACCGGATTTACAACGAGAACATCCCCGAGGAAGACCGCGTACCTTCCTGCGTTCGCACCTGCCCTGCAGGCGCACGTCACTTCGGTGATTTCGCAGACCCTGAAAGCAACGTGTCGATCTTGTCGGCAGAACGTGGAGGTATGGAATTGATGCCAGAACAAGGCACCAAACCCGTCAACCGTTACCTGCCACCGCGTCCTAAAGCGGACATTGAGCAGATCGACATCCTCGCACCCCTTCTAGCACGTCAACCCGAAGAGACCGGTGGTTTCCTCGGCTGGCTTGACCGTACATTGGAGAAACTCTGATGCATCCAGCACCTTCAGTAATCATCTTCACCGCACTCTC
>JAGLUD010000244.1 GCA_023134935.1 Paracoccaceae bacterium
GGCGGCGGGTTGATGTCATCCCTCTTCCACCTTGGCCATCCTGAACGTTTCTTGAAAGCGTTCAAACAATGGCGCTCCAGTTGGTTGTCGCGCGAAGGCGTGCTTTCAATGGCAACAATGGGCGTTTTCGGCATCTATGCACTGCTGTGGATTTTTATGGATAACCGCATTGAATGGCTCGGCTATGTTGGCGCAGCTCTGTCGGTTTTGACCATCTACAGCACGTCGATGATCTACGCACAGATGAAGTCAGTTCCGCGCTGGCACACCCCAATGACCTCGGTTCTGTACCTTCTATACGGCTTCGCTGGTGGCGCATTGTTGACAACCCAAGTGGTATTGGCCGGTTGGTTGATGCTGGCACTGGCAGTCGCACAGATCGTCACATGGGTGCAAGGCGACGGTGCATTTGCCAAAACCGGTTCAGACATGGGCACAGCTACAGGCCTTGGTTTTCTCGGCAAAGTACGCCTGTTGGAAAAACCGCACTCCGGCACCAACTACCTGCTGAGCGAAATGATCCACGTGATCGGTCGCAAGCACATCGTGAAACTGCGGGTTATTGCGCTGGCTCTCGGCTCGTTAATTCCCGCCGTGCTGCTGCTAACTCTGGACTCTGGGCATATGGTCGGCTTGATCGTGATCTTGATCCACCTCGTTGGTCTATTCGCCCAACGCTGGTTGTTCTTCGCAGAAGCAGAACACGTTGTCGGGTTGTATTACGGCCAACGTTAAACGCTGCTACATAATTTGAACCGCGCAGAGATAGGAACCTTTGCGCGGTTTTTTATTGCCGGTGCCGGATTGAGTATTTGTGGAAAAAGAGAAGCCGGACTGGCGCTATCGCAAAAGCAACAGCAAAAGTATCCCGAGGCTGACGAGGACAATTCCGCCAACCTCCCGCCCACTGGACCGCTCCTTGAAAATCAGAATTGATACAGCGAAGCTGAATAACAGCTCCACCTGTCCGACCGCTTTTACATATGCCGCGTTCTGCAACGTCATAGCCGAGAACCAGCCGAGCGACGCAAGGCCACCGGCAACACCGACCCATGCAGACACACGCCAGCTTTTCAAAACCCGCCCGATCTGCGGACTATCTTTCCACGCCAGCCACACGGCCATAATCACCGTCTGGAATACAAGCACACAGGCCAAAGTGAACGTGGCCCGTATCAGGAAATCTCCACTGCCAAGTGATAGCGACGCCCCCCGGTAGCTAATCCCAGAAACCGCAAACGCAGTGCCGGAAGCAACCCCGATCAACGCGCCACGGTTGAAGACACCACCGCGCAAGCCATCCGTTGCCGAGATCATCGCCACACCGACAAGGCTAACCAGCAAAGCGACCCCAGCCAGCGGCGTTATCGCATCACTAAGAACAACCACCCCGAAAAGCGCTGCCTGCACCGTTTCCGTTTTTGAAAACGTCGTCCCCACAGCGAAGTTTCGCAATCCGAATAGATGTACCAGCAGCGCGGTCGCGGTGATCTGTGACAGCCCGCCCAGCATCATAAAACCGACAAACCGGGTGTTGGGCGATGGCAAAGAATACCCGCCAACCGACACCAGCCCGGCAAGAACACCAACAATCAACGGCGCTGCAAATATGAACCGCGAGAACGTCGCGCCCGTCGTTGTAAGCTGTCCCTTTAGGTGCTTTTGCAACGCAGAACGCACGTTCTGAAAGAACGCCGCGCCGATTGCAATTAGAACCCAAAGTTCCATCGCCTACCCCCGATATGCAATTACATGGTTCAAATAGGCTTGGTCCTGAATTTCAAAATGTGTCTCTCCGACAATGGTAAA
>JAGLUD010000245.1 GCA_023134935.1 Paracoccaceae bacterium
CGGGGGTGGAGATCACCCACCGTGGCAATCGGCTGTCGCTGTTTGGCGACGAGGAGCAGCGAAAGCATTCGGCGACTATCCTGCGGGCGATATATTCGCGGCTTGAGCAACGCCGTCCGCTGGAACCGGGTGACGTGGATGCTGCGATCAGAATGCCGAGCGAGGTCTTCGATGCGCCGCGTGATATCGACCAGATCGAGATGTTCAAAGGCGATCACGTCGAGATACGCACCCGCAAACGGGTGGTCGAACCGCGCACGCCAGTGCAGAAGGCTTATGCGAAATCGCTGTTCGATTACCAACTGGTGTTTGGCCTTGGGCCTGCGGGAACGGGTAAGACGTATCTGGCTGTCGCAGCGGCAGTTTCGCATTATATCGATGGGCATGTTGACCGGATCATCCTTAGCCGTCCAGCGGTTGAAGCGGGCGAACGCTTGGGCTTCTTGCCCGGTGATATGAAGGAGAAGGTCGATCCGTATATGCAGCCGCTTTACGATGCGTTGAACGCGTTTTTGCCTGCCAAACAGGTGGAACGAATGATCGAGGACAAGCAGATCGAGATCGCGCCGCTGGCGTTTATGCGTGGGCGGACCCTGTCGAATGCATTTGTTATTCTGGACGAGGCACAGAATGCGACGTCGATGCAGATGAAAATGTTCCTGACCCGTTTGGGGGAGGGCAGCCGTATGGTTATCACGGGCGACATGAGCCAGATCGATTTGCCGCGCGGCGTGACTTCGGGGCTGGTTGAGGCCGAGGGGATTTTGCGCGACGTCAAAGGGATTGGGTTCACGCGGTTCACGACCGTTGATGTGGTCCGCCATCCCATGGTTGCTAAGGTTATTGATGCGTATGATGCGGCGGCGAAGCGGAATGGCTGATCTCGTTGATTTGGTGATCGAGGATGACCGGTGGGCGGCGCTGGAAATGAATGCACTGGCTGA
Source organism: Paracoccaceae bacterium (assembly GCA_023134935.1). Taxonomy (GTDB): domain Bacteria; phylum Pseudomonadota; class Alphaproteobacteria; order Rhodobacterales; family Rhodobacteraceae; genus NORP23. The sequence goes on from JAGLUD010000245.1 coordinate 945, forward strand.
ACGGGCAGCGGGGGCGGCATTAATAATCGCGGACGTTGCGTCTGAATACGAAATTTGCGTTATGGCCTGCGACGATGCACGAATTACCGAGTTGAACGGGGAGTTTCGCGAGAAACCGACGGCTACGAATGTGTTGTCGTGGCCAGCGTTTGAATTGGCGCCTGAAAGTGAAGGCGGGCAACCAACACCCCCTCCGCCAGCGGAAAGTCTGGGCGATATTGCAATTGCTTACGAGACTTGCGAGCGCGAAGCCGATGCGATGGGCATCACCATGCAGGCGCATGTTTTGCATCTTATTGTGCACGGGTGCCTCCATTTGCTGGGTTATGACCACGAAACTGACAAAGATGCCACACTTATGGAGGAATTAGAGGTCAAAGCCCTTGCCAGCATGGGGGTCGACAACCCATATTAACTCCACGGGCACAGCATGTTGCCTTTTGACGGATTTCAAGGAGCCATGGGCGACACAAAAGACGGGTCTTCTATCGCAGCGCAACGCGCGCAAGCAGACTTAGACACCTCCACCCCGCATAACGGGTTCTGGGGGCGACTGTTCGGGCAGAAACCCGCTAACACTCCTGTAATAAATGACGACGTTTTGGCCGTATCTGCGGCTGGCACGAAGGACATGTTGCTGAACATTCGCAACATGCACGATATGCGTGTCGATGATGTGGCGATTCCGACAGCGGACATTGCCTCGGTAGCTGATGATGCGACTCTGGATGAGGTCGTTGCAGCGTTCAGGAAGTCCACGAATACGCGTTTGCCAGTTTATTCCGAAACGTTGGATAACCCGCTGGGCTTGGTGCATCTGAAAGACATTGCGTTGAATTACGGGTTCGGGGCGAACGGCAAGTTCGACCTTAAGTCTATTATCCGTCCGTTGATTTATGTGCCACCATCGATGCCATTGGGTGCGTTGTTGCAAAAGATGCAAAGCGAACGGGTTCATATGGCGCTGGTGATTGATGAATACGGTGGGGTCGAAGGGCTGGTGACGCTCGAAGACCTGATCGAGGAAATCGTTGGCGAGATTGAAGACGAGCACGACATTGAAGAGGCCCAGCTTTGGTCCGAGGAGTCGCCGTCGGTGTTCATCGCGCAGGCGCGTGCGCCGCTGGATGAGTTCGAGGAAGCGG